>CALCFH010000441.1 GCA_937900215.1 uncultured Cryomorphaceae bacterium | reverse complement strand
GATCAGTTTGTTTTCAAAAGCATCCCTCTACCTTTGACTCAAAGAAGGCAGAATGAATGACAAGCTATTGGTCTATACACCAGAATACATAGAATTCTTCTTAAGAAGAAGAATGGGCGAGGTGAAATTGGGTGAACGCATTGGATTTTTAAATCCTTCAGAGCCACTTTTAGACTCACTTAAGAAGCACCCTGCATCCTATGTATTATTGGGACTGCCAGAAGATATAGGCATTCGTGCCAATTTCGGTAGAGGAGGAGCGCATACGGCTTGGGATCCTTTTCTTCAGTTTTTTCTAAACATTCAGTCGAATGCATTTATAGATTCAAGCGATTTACTTTTACTGGGTCATGTAGATTTCACTGCTTTTTACGATGAAATGAATCTTCTAGATCTTCATTTTCCAGATCAATTAAAGAAGGCGCGTGCATTGGTTGAGAAAATAGACGACACCATCTTCCCCATTATTCAGGCTATTGTGGAGGCGGGGAAAACACCTATTATAATTGGCGGTGGCCATAACAATGCTTATCCCATTTTAAAGGGGGTAAGCAAAGCCAAAAAGCGTTCAGTCAATGCCATTAATATTGATCCACATACAGATTTAAGGGAGAAAGAAGGAAGACACAGTGGCAATGGATTTCGCTATGCCATGGACGAAGGCTATCTTGAGAAATATGCGGTTTTTGGAATGCATGAAAATTATGTGAGTGAAGTTGTTTTAGATTGGATGGAGACTCATTCTACGCGTTGTTGGTACAAGAGCTTTGAAGCGATGGTGGTTCGAAAAGAGATAGATGCCGTCTCCGCTCTGAATGAACTGTTGGTGTTTATCTCAGATCGCTCTTGGGGATTGGAAATTGATATGGATGGGGTTCAAAATTTCCCTTCGAGCGCGAGAACAAGCAGCGGCTGGTTGGCAAACGATATTCGTCAATGGATGCATCAATCTGCACTAGTTTCTAGACTTTCTTATCTACATATCAGCGAGGCAGCACCGGTTTTGGCTCATAAAAAAGCCGATATAAAAACAGGTAAGTTGCTTTCATATCTGGTATCTGACTTTTTGAAGGCTCGTATGATTTCTTAATCCGTTCTTAAATCTACATTCTCCAATTGAAGTTGACTTTCGCGCTCTGTCTTTGCCTTTAGCTCCTCAATATCCATCCAATAAACCTGATCCATCGGATGGGTGTAGGTATCAAACCTCTTTTGGTTCTGAGTGTACAATTGCGCTGCCTTATCCAATTCCTGATTGCATTTTTCCCAATTGCCTAGTTGGAAGTAATCTACTGCCAAATAGTAATGACTCTCAGCGAGAGGATTGCGTTGCTGCTGTTCCAGAAAGGCTTGATGTGCTTTTTCAGATTGTCCAGTTTCTACGTATAAAACACCTAAGTGAAAATAATCGTAATTGCCCGGATAATACTCTTCTGAGCTGAGGTGCGCTAAGATGATTTCGATGGCTTTTTCCTTCTGATTGAGCGCTTTATAGCACAGTGCCTTGGCTACTTTTAAATGATAATCTCCGTTTATGGAATAGCCAATATCGTAATTCACAAGGCTTTCTAGTTTCTCTACATCCGCAATGGCGCCCGTATAATCTCTGAAAAATTGGTATCGACACCAGCCTCTATAGCCCAAATTGTCTTTTTCGTCGTAAAAAACAGCCTTGTCCATCAATCGCTTCCAACTGATAAAATCGCCACTTTTCAAATAGGCTACTGATTTTGCACGATAAGGATATCCCCAAGTAGAATCAATCGCCAATGCATTGTCTAAATGGGTCTGAAATTCGCGAGTGAATTGATAATGACCGGCGCATTTTTCGGTCTCTAAGCAGGAGAGATATTTGGTTTCGTCGCCCGCATACTTAAAGGCCAAGCAATTGGGCTGGCTGTACATTCTTTGGAAACATCCGAAAAGTAGAAGGATTAGTATTTGGACTTTACTCATGGCAATATTTCTGTAATTTCTCCTTCTACAATTCTAAAAACCAAATATTGATAATAATCGACCTCTATAGTATTCATTTCCATAGGTTTCCAGCCTTTTAGCTCTTTAGTGAGTTCTAGTAATTGATCTGATATTTCAGTAGAAAATTTCATGGGTTTATACGCATTATTGCTTGAAATGAGTCTAAATCGCCCTGTTTCTCCTTTGCAATTCACCATAAACCGAATGCGAATCAATCCGCTTTGACTGGAATTTTCTGGCCGTTTATACATAGAGTGGAAGTAGGAGTCTATGGCTGCTTTTTCACCTTCAAATTGAAC
>CALCFH010000440.1 GCA_937900215.1 uncultured Cryomorphaceae bacterium | reverse complement strand
TGGTCTGAAACCTATACCTAACTGCTAAGGTTTTAATAAGGGGTTTGCCCTCATATTTAAAGCTTAGTTGACTCGGTTGGATGGCAGAACCAGAGCCAAACAACTTGCTTCCAACCATACTGAAGCCACCCTTGTAATCTACGTCTGCCACAATATCCTCTATCAGGATATCGTGTTTATACGATTCAAACCTTGGAAAGGTTGCATTTCGCTCCTCGGTTTTAGAGCTAAGTTGCTCTTGAAGTCTTCCTTCTGTAGGACCTGGCAAATAGATAAGACTGTGAAGCGTTGCGCTATCCGCCGTATAGCCTGCCTTGGTAAGGTCGAGCTGAACTCGCTTTAATTCTGCATAGACCGTATCTCTTCCAAATCCAGCTCGGGTAAAGTACACTCTGCCACCAGTAAGTATAAGTTTCTGAGAAACAGGATAGACTATAGCCGAGGTCTCTTCAATTAAAGTGCTATCGTCTTTAAAAAAGCCCAAGAGATTAAAATCAGAATACACAAATATGGGTTCGTTTTCAAACTTAAACTCCTTGGTACCACCATCAGCCTTCCATCGTATTCCACGTTCATCAGAAAGTAGACTATCCGCAAAATTGATGTGGCACATTCTCAAATAATCGGATGACTCTCGATTGGTGGATCCTTTTGAAAAGCCAGAAAAATGATTCATCCAGGCTCCCCGATCCGCCGCTTCTTCTTGCTGACTAACGAGTAAAATAGAAGAAAAAAGGCTGTTCCAACTTTCGAAGGCAAGCACCTTTTTTTTTAATAAATTATTGGATATATCTACCAGCATTTGCTGTTCTGATGGCTCTAGTTCCGTTTGAAACAAGGGAGAAACCTTTAAAAACAATGCGTCTCCTCGATCTTTATCGAGGTCTCTTAAGAAGCCCTCTAATTCTGTAATGTATGCATCCGGCTCAGAACTAAACTTTTTCAGTTTCTGTGCGGAAAGAGAAAAGGAAAACAAAAAAAGTACTAAAAGAATGGTTCTCCTCATGATCTGCGAAGGTGCAGTGCTATCCACTGCTTTTCCTCATGAAAACGTACTGATTGCCAATTATATTTTGCAGCCTCTTGTTCAATTCTTTCGCGATCTATATCGTAGAATCCGCTTAAAAGCAAATCGCTTGCACCCTTTGATACATTAGAATAGGCCTCCATTTGCTCGAGCAGTATATTCCTATTGATATTGGCTATAACGATATCAAAGTGAGCCGATTGATTGAGCAGCTCAACTCCACCCATCTGATACTGAGAAAGAACACAATTATTTACCAGCAAATTATCCGTTCCATTGTTGAAGGCCCACTCATCAATGTCTATGGCCAACAATTCAGAAGCACCCAACTTTTCTGCAAGAATGGCTAAAACAGCAGTTCCAGCTCCCATGTCTAAAACCTTTTTATTCTTGAAATCTATGGAGCGCATTAAGCGCATTACGCCAGAAGTTGTGGAGTGATGCCCGGTGCCAAAAGCCATTTTTGGCTGTATTAGAATTTCATGTTCAAAGGCTATTTCAGCTACCGGATGAAAAGGGGCTCGAATGATACAAAAGTCATCGATTCTCACTTCGGGATAGTCTCGCTCCCATTCTTCATTCCAATTCTTATCTTCCAGAAAATGCAACTCTATAGATTCCAATCCGAAAGGCTTGAGTAAATCTGAGATAGACTCGCTAGAAAGACTCGATTCAACTTCATTTGGGAAATAGGCATCCAAGCCATTTTCTTTTTCCTCAAAATACTCAAAACCCACATCTTGCAAAAGTGCAGAGGCTATTTCAACTTGCTCTTGATTTGAAAATCGGAGCGAGTAAATCTTCCAGCTCATTTAGAGAGAGCATAGATAATCGACATAAAGTCGTTTGATTTTAAACTTGCACCACCAATCAATCCACCATCTATATCTGGATGGGCAAAGAGCTCTGCGGCATTATCAGGCTTGACACTTCCACCGTAAAGAATGCTCATATTCTGAGAGGTATCTCCGAAAATATCTGCCAAAACCTTGCGAATATGGGTGTGCATTTCTCCTGCTTGCTGTACCGTAGCCACTTCTCCAGTTCCAATTGCCCAAACAGGCTCATAGGCTACTATTATATTCTCGGCATCTTTAGTCGAAAAATCGGCTAAAGCTGTTCTCAATTGCTTTTCTACAACGGCTATATGATTTCCGGTTTTGCGCTCTTCAAAAGACTCGCCGCAACAATAGATCACCATTAGCTCATTGGCTAATACCGCTTTCATTTTTTTTGCAATTAGGCTATCGTCTTCCTTGAAATACTCTCTTCTCTCTGAATGTCCAAGAATCACTGCATCTGCATCAATAGACTTAATCATTCTTGCCGAAATTTCTCCCGTATATGCGCCCGATTCTTCCTGATGGCAATTTTGCGCGGCAACGGCTATGCCTGGAGTAAACATCAAAAGTTCAGTAATAGGCTGTAATAGTACCGATGGAGGCGAGATAATCACATGGGTTTCTCCAACCTTATCCATATCCAACTCATCTAAAAGTTGCTCAACAAGCGCAATGCCCTCGTCGTAGGATTTATTCATTTTCCAGTTACCAGCCACTATTTTCTTACGCACCATTTCGAGATGATTTTGGATTTGGTTCAAAGCTAAACAATTGCTCGCTGTTATTGGACAGAAACAGAGGGATTTCGCAAATGGTAGCGCCAAAACAAGCCTCTCATATAGGCATCGTTGGGCAGAACTGTTAAATTCTTTTCCAATTGTGCGGAATTGATGATTTCTTCTTCAAGATTGTAAAAAAGCATTCCAGATTTGTTAGCAGAGAGCTGAACATAGGCTCGCTCTCCTGCTTTTCTTCCTACAAGTCTTAAGCTTGTAACACCTTGACTGAATTGGATATCGTTCAGTTTCTGCTGAAAATGAATCTTAAATTCTTCAAGTGCCCTATATTCAGCACAAGCTTCCGAGCAACTAAAATGCGGACCCCAAGAGCTGCAGGCTTCCTTTTTCTTTAGTGAACTTGGCGTACTACAAAGAGAATAATTGCGCTTCCAATATTTCAACACTTTCCTCGCATCTTGAGAACTGCTAAAAAAAGCCAGATGCTCTTTTTGCAAATGAACATTGCGAACCAAATCAATTCTACTCTCTAGTCTATTCAGCACGAGTGCTGTTCCCTTGCCAAGTGGAAAATAAACAGACTGATCCTCAGAATTCAGACGTTCAGCATGATAGCGCATTCGTGCTAAGGTTGTAGAACCCGACATCTCTGTCTTGATTGACTGCACATTCTCCTGAAGGGCAACATATTGCGCCTCGGGAGATAAAAACAATCGAGAAAGCTCATTATTCAACTTCTCCGCCATTCCTGCTTTTAAGAGCTTACCGTTCTCATCGTACAAATAATAAATTCCTGCACCATTCTTAACTTGGGCCAACAAAGACTGTAATTTATTGGCTGGCTTTTCATTTCTGTCGCCTTTAGATCCTAATGATAGAATCCTCTTATCGAGATCTTTGTCAATTAATCTTTTAAATAAGTCAACTGTTGCTCGAGCATCATCGCCAGCCCGATGGCTTCTTGGCAACCAAATACCAAGGGTATCGCAGAGATTTGCCAATTTGTATGAATCTAAATCTGGAAAGAGCTTTCTACTCCAATTTACAGTGTCAATGGTGCTTTTCTCAAAAGGATATCCCAATCTCTCAAACTCCATTTTAAGCATGCGATAATCGAAAGACACTCCATGCCCCACCAGTACGGCACCATCCGTAATCTCTACAATTCTCTTCGCAATTTCGTGAAAGCGAGGAGCTCTAGTCAGCATATTTGGTGTTATACCCGTCATAGATTGCACATAGCTCTGAATGGGACGATCTGTGTGCACCAACGAGATCAATTGATCTACCACCTCCTTTCCGTCAAAGCGAAAAAGAGCTATTTCAATAATGGCTTCTTCATTCAGCTTGCCACCCGAAGACTCTATATCTAAAACAACATACATGCAGCGAAGATAGCAGTTGAATTATTCTAAGTGGACTAATTTTACAGCAATGAATGAACTTAAGAAAATCGTAGTTCTTTTGCTTGTTTTTGGCCTACTTACTGGCTCAATGGCATGGGCGCAGGAGGTTCCAGAAAGCCCTGTAACTTGGCCTGAAAGCCATCCCGTTGGTTTCAAAGCTTTTGCATCTAACTACTATATGCGGAGTACTCTTAGGTGGGACAGGCTTCCTCCTCATCTTCCTTTCGTCTCCAATAAGTTTATTCCTGGCAATCTAGATCTAGGCAGTAAATATGTTGAGGAAAGGTTCGGTCTGTTGCAGTATTCATCATCCAAATTAAAATTAGACAGGGTTGACTCTGTCTCTACAGCTGGTACATTAAAACAGTTTCAGTGGTTGCAGATATATGAATTATTCTTAGATCCAGCTAATGTAGATTGGACATACAATCAAACCACTCCTGCCCCATTTCTAAATCCCTTCCACCCAAAAAACAGGCACCGATTTTCATTCGAAGAACTCAAGAATGGCAGCGTTTTCATTTCACCCAAAAAAGAGAATTCAAATAGCATATCAGCTACAATCGAGTAT
>CALCFH010000439.1 GCA_937900215.1 uncultured Cryomorphaceae bacterium | reverse complement strand
ACAGTTGTTCGCAACTGTTGGTTTGCGTATTTTTGGATCAATATTTACCGCAGGAACAAAAGGAGTCTACTTCCACACCTACGACGTAGACACTACTTTGCAGAGAATAGGGGTGGGCAATGCAGTTGGAAAGCCAACGCGTTTTTGCAAAGGAGACTCGGTGGTTTTGCAAGCGAGGCAGTTTTCTTCACATCCCCTCGGTTCTTATTCTTACGCTTGGATAGAATTTGCCACGGGAGATACGCTTTCAGATCAATTTGAATTGGTGGTTAAAAATCCAGGTGATTATTTTGCTTTCATACGCGAATCGATCGGAGCAGATTTTAGCTGTGAAGTATTCACAAATACAGTAACCGTTGAGGTAGATGACATTCCAGGTTCTGAAATTGGAACTCCAGCGAGTATTCTTTGTTTCGGAGATACCCTAACTGTTCAGGATACGAATTTTTATGTGGAGTCTAATTTATATGAATGGTTTGTAAACGGACAGTCGTTGTTCCCTGTATATGGCGACACCAATCTAGTTCAACTTGACAGTACTGCCTTATTGAGTTTTGGAGTTGGTCCAGACTCCATTGCTATTTTCACCTTAGTAGTTACAGATACCTTGGGTTGCGATAGTGTTAGTTCACCAGTGAGTTTTACCTTCACCCGATATCCAAGAATTGCCTTCTCGTCTTCCGATACATTGCGGCTTTGCCAAGGAGACAGCGTAGTGGTTCAAGCCTTTACTACCAATGGAGTGCCTTCTGTATTCACGTGGTTTGAGTCGCCCTCAGCCAATGTCATCAGCACCAATGCCAATTTAAAAGTAAAGGACGATGGTGTCTATTTTGCCCGAGCGGTTGGTCCGAATGGATGTGAAAGCTATGATACCTTATATGTCTTTGCCTTAAGCATTTTTGCCGAAGCCGGACCCAACCAGACCATTGATTCAGGAGCCGTTGGGCAGCTCAACGGAAGTGGAGGAGTAAGTTATTATTGGTATGCCAATAAGCCGGTGTATTTTAACAATCCGTTTGATCCAAAGGCACAAACCATTCCTACAGCCGATACAACAACTTATTATGTTGAGGTTACCGGTGCTAATGGATGTGTAGATATTGATAGTATGCAGATTTTTATTCGATATCCAGTTCGTCCAGTAGATCCTAATTTGATTTACTCCAATATTCAGAACGTGGTAACGCCGAATGGAGATGGCATTAATGATGGATTGGATTTGAGTGAGATTATGGCCGGAGATCGATGTGAATTGACCATTATTAACAGATGGGGATCGGAGGTATATAAGGTTGCAAATTATACCAATAATTGGGAAGGATTAGATTCTGGAGGCAACCCCTTGCCCGATGGAACCTATTATTATATTATGCGATGTCCGAACGACGACTTTCGTTTGAAAGGAGCCGTTACCATTATCCGTAGCCAACCTTAAGCCGACAAGATTATTATGAAGAATAAAACTATCCTTCTTGTATTATTAAGCTTCGGCTTACTCAATACAAACGCGCAACAACTGCCCTTATACAGCAATTACTTTTTTACTCCTTTTGTATACAATCCTGCTATGTCAGGAGCAAGTGGGGTAACAGAAGCCTCTCTCGTTCATCGCAGAATGTGGGCAAATGTTCAGGGTTCTCCAGAGACCTCTGCTTTGACACTAAATGGTGCCCTGAATAAAAAGAAGATCGGCTATAGTATTTATGCCTTTAATGACAGAACAGATATTTTGTCACGCTTTGGTATCTACGGATCTTATGCCTATCACCTACAGCTAAGCGATAAGAACTATTTGAGCTTTGGATTAGCTGCGGGTTATCTAAACAATACGATAGATCTTTCTAGAGTGAATGTCGACAATCGCATTGATCCAATCCTTTTTGCCACTCCAAACAGCAGAGGGGTGTTTGATCTGAATTTTGGAATGAATCTGAGAATTGACAAACTGCAAGTGGGTTTTGCCATTCCGCAAATAATTGGTTCACCCATCCGCTATACAGAAAATTATAATGGAGATGTGTACTACCAGCTCATTCGTCATTATATCGGATCGGCTCAGTACGATATCGAGATTTCGGGTGATCGCATGGTTTTAAGTCCGTTTATGATGGTTAGAGCCGCGGAGAATGTTCCTTTTCAATTCGATTTGGGAGCGATGTTTAATATGAAGAAATTCGGTTTCGCAGGACTAACCTATCGTTCAGAGTATGCTGTGACTGCCAATGTGGGAATACATCTGAATTCTGAATTGAGCATTGGCTATGCACATGACTTCAGTTTGAATACCTACGGTTCTCAACTTGGAGCTAGCAGAGAGTTTATGCTTACCTATCGTTTTGGAGACAACTCTAAGAATGAGCGTTTGGAGAGTGAAATCAAGAAATTGAAAGACAACAGTCGCAAGCAAGACGATAAGTATAAAGAGATGATCGATGAGCGTTTGGAGGAATTCCGTGACGAGATTAAGGCAGAAGTTGAACGCCTAAAGTCTGCTGAGCAAGAGGCGGCACAGAACGGTGGACAGAATGGCGGCAACAATGGCGGTCAGCAAGGCGGCAATAACGGCGGTCAGCAAGGCGGCAACAACGGTGGTCAGCAGGGTGGAAACAATGGTGGTCAGCAGGGTGGAAACAATGGTGGTCAGCAGGGTGGAAACAATGGCGGTGGTCAGGCGAATTATCCTGTAGAGAATCAGGTTTCAAATGTTCAGCCCGGACAGAGAGGGTATTATGTTGTAGCGGGTGTTTACAGCAGTGAGGCCAATGCAGTTCGAATGGTAACCAACCTAACCAAACAGGGAATGCAGGCTCGATTCTTTAGAGATTCGAACAATGGATTCTACTATGTATATCTACTGAGGTTTGATGCCTATGGTCAAGCTTCGCAAGCGAAGAATAGCGGATTGAACAACTCCTATTCTGGAGAATTGTGGATTAAGATAATAGAGTAAATCTCTATGGATTTGATGTAGAAGAAGGCCGAGTTTAATATACTCGGCCTTCTTTATTTTAATCTTTTTGCTTGTAGAATGTGACGCTCCATATGTGCAATCAATACTTTAAATGCCTCTGCTAGCCGAATGCTGAGTATAGGGATTAGAGTGCTAACGCGAGTGTTTAGCGATACTTCTTTACTTTGTTCTGCAAGCGCTTCCAACTCACCTAGAATACTATTGAAATCTAAGAATATGGCCTGGGGTCTGCGATCTCTTTGGGGAATAAAATCTTTAGATGTTTTGGTTGGGAAGGGTATTTTGTTTCCCTGTTTGGGTTTGTTTGAACGAATGAGCAGATTTCCAATCCATGTAGCTCGATAGCCTTCTTTCTTTCGTTGGGAAGGATTGTCTAGGGCTTTTTTTATATTCGTTACATAACGCTCGTTTACCAGATTAAGGTGCTCTATGCACTCACCAATACTCCAGGCCTCTCCTTCATGCCTTTTTAATTCATCTTCCTCTAAATAATAGAATTCTTTTTCAACCTCTTTGCGCAAAGCAGCGAACTGCAGAATAATGGAGTCTAGGAAGTGCTTATTGTTCATGAGTCTGCTTTTCATACTGAGGACGAAGTGCCTTTAAATTTTCCATGGCAGAGCGTATGTCTTTTACTCCCTCAATAACAAGAGTTAATCTGCCGTTCCGCTCCTTCATTTGTATGTTTTTACTGAAGCGAAGCTGCTCCAAAATAAACTTGAATACCTCAGATTGATAAAATGGATGTTGCTGCTCTCCAACAAAATAGCCAATAAGTTTCGATTGTTTCAAAACCAGTTTCTCAAAGCCAATTTGATTGGCAATCCAGCGAAGGCGGATGGAGTTTAGAAGCTCATAGACCGATTCAGGAGCAGGACCAAAGCGATCAATGATTTCATTTTCGAACTGATAAAGTTGGGTTTCATCTTCTAAAGAATCTAGCGTTCTATACAATTTGAGTCTTTCTTCTACCTGATTTACATAGGAGTCTGGAATCAGAATTTCTAGGTCAGTATCCATTTGCGTATCTGCAATAAAGTGCTCATTTTTTTCGTGGGCATACAGCTCTTTAAATTCTGTTTCTTTGAGTTCTTGAACGGCCTCGGCTAGAACTTTCTGATACATATCAAATCCCATATCCGAAATAAATCCACTTTGCTCTGCTCCTAAAATATCTCCAGCACCGCGAATCTCTAGGTCACGCATGGCAATGTTAAATCCACTTCCTAGATCGCTAAAAAGCTCTATGGCTTGTAGTCGCTTGCGCGCTTCTTCTGTAATATGATGTAAGGGAGGTGCTATTAGATAACAGAAGGCCTTGCGATTGCTTCTTCCGACTCTACCTCGCATTTGGTGTAAATCTCCGAGGCCAAAGTTCTGTGCTTGATGGATGATAATGGTATTCGCATTGGGAACATCCAATCCGTTTTCTATAATGGTTGTGCTCACTAATACATCGAAACTGCCAGCCATAAAAGAAAGCATAAGCTCTTCCAACTTCTTTCCATCCATTTGACCGTGACCTATACCCACTCGTGCATCGGGAACCAGACGCTGAATCATACCCGCTATTTCCTTTATGTTTTCAACTCTATTGTGGATGAAGAAAACCTGTCCATTGCGCTGAATTTCAAACGAAATAGCATCTCTAATGCTCTCCTCATCAAAAGTGAGTATACGAGTTTCAATGGGCTGTCTATTGGGTGGAGGCGTGGTCATTATGCTTAAGTCTCTTGCTGCCATCAGAGAAAATTGCAGTGTTCGCGGAATAGGCGTTGCCGTAAGAGTTAGGGTATCTACATTTACCTTCAAGGTTTTTAATTTTTCCTTCACCGACACTCCAAACTTTTGCTCTTCATCTATTATCAGAAGGCCTAAGTCTTTAAATTTCACGTCTTTGCTTATGAGCTTATGCGTGCCAATGAGGATGTCAATTTTGCCATTCGCCAATCCTTCAAAAATCTCTTTCTGCTCCTTGGCTGTTCTAAATCGATTGATGTATTCTACTTTACATGGCATGTCTGCAAGGCGTTCACTAAAGGTCTTGTGATGTTGAAAGGCGAGTATAGTAGTTGGAACCAAAACGGCCACTTGCTTATTGTCTGCCACCGCTTTAAACGCGGCACGAACGGCTATCTCCGTTTTACCAAAACCCACATCGCCACAAATCAGTCGATCCATTGGAGTTGGACTTTCCATGTCTGCCTTTACATCCGCAGTTGCTTTGAATTGGTCAGGAGTGTCTTCAAACAGAAAAGAAGCTTCTAGTTCGTGCTGTAAATAGGTATCAGGACTGTATTGAAAGCCCGGATTGCTCTTTCGTTTGGCGTAGAGTTGTATTAGGTCGAAAGCCAATTCGCGCACCCTTGTTTTGGTCTTGGCTTTGAGCTTATTCCAAGCGCCAGAGCCCAATTTATTAAGGGAAGGAGCCGTTCCTTCTTTGCCGTTGTACTTGGAGATTTTGTGCAAAGAGTGAATGCTGATGTATAAGACATCCGAATCTCTATAGGTGAGCTTAATGGCTTCTTGAATCTTGCCATTCACTTCAATTTTCTGCAACCCACCAAACTGTCCAACCCCGTGGTCTATGTGTGCTACATAATCTCCATACTGAAGGCTGTTTAACTCCATAAGAGTAATAGCCTTCTGCTTTTCAAATCCGGTTTTAAGTTTAAATCGCTGATAACGTTCAAAGATCTGATGATCTGTAAAGCAGCTGATTTTTAGATTTTTATCGATAAATCCACCATGAATTGTACCGCCAATAGGGTGGTAGTCTACCTCTTGCCCGATGTCTTTGAAAATGGCCTCGAAACGATCTACCTGCTTGGAGTTATTGCAAACTAAATAGTTCTTATATCCTTGGGTGGTGAGTTCGTTTAGCTTTTCACTCAAAAGCGGAAAATGCTTATTAAAGGCAGGTTGTGGAAGGCAGTCGAAGTTCAAGCCAGCCTGAGTAGATTCAAGTATTCTGTGGCGGTGAAAAAGGCTGGCTTCGAGCATCTTTCCATTAATAAACAGATTCTCAGGCTTTTCGCGCTCAATACTTCCACTCAACTTCAAATAGGCTTCCTTAGACTTCTCAAAAAGAGAATCCAATTGTGCATATACTCGATCGGATTCTCTCATCCAAACCCAACAATTAGAGGGGAGGTATTCTAAAAAGCTTTCACGACTTTCTAGGAGCTTTTTGTCTTCAAGGTTAGGGAGGATTTGCATCTTGCGCACTCGGTCAATGCTGAGTTGCGTCTCAACATCAAAGGTGCGAATGCTATCCACCTCATCTCCATAGAATTCAATTCTGTAAGGTAGGTTGTGGGCAAAAGAATAGACATCTACAATGCCACCTCGAACAGAAAACTCTCCTGCCTGGGTTACATAATCTACCCTTTCAAACTGATATTCAAATAGTGTTTCGTTTAAAAAATCGAGGCTAATTTTCTCACCTTCGGAGAGATTCAAAGTATTCTGATTGAGCTCTTTTCTGGTTACTACTTGCTCAAAAAGTGCATCGGCATAGCTCACTATTACAGCCGGTTTTTTTCTGCTGTTGATGCGGTTGAGCACCTCTGCCCTCAGCAATACATTGGCATTGTCTGTTTGCTCAATCTCGTAGGGTCTTCGGTATGAGGCAGGGTAGAAGAATACATCTTTCTCACCCAACAAAGATTCTACATCATTTAAGAAATAGGCCGCTTCTTCCTTTTCTGGAAGTACTATCAATAGCGGTTTTTCAGAAAGACTGAATAAGGCGGTACTGGAAAAGGAGGCGGCCGAACCGGATAAACCTTTAACCTCTATTTCTTGTGGAATGTCTTCCTCGAGCTTTTGCTTTAATTGAGCAACAAGAGGATGATTTAAGTAGTGATCGAATATTTCCTTCACGGAAGGATAAGCTTTAATGGAAAAGGACAAAGATCGAAAAGAATGACTTGCTCGTACTTTTTAAATGGATCCCTTAATAATTGATTCATTTGCAAGTCTAGGGCTTCGGAGTAGCGGCATTTCTTTGCATCACTAATTGGTGGTGCTCTATATGATAGGCTGAGAAAAGAAGCATCTCTCGCAGAGTAATTTTACCCAATAGTGGATGCGGGAGAATACAGAGATCTAATTTCTTTGAACTCATCTTGAGCAATTGTTTCTTCAGTTTGTGAATACAGCGGTCTATTCGTAACAAAACTTCTGACTTTCTAAGCAGCTTGCCCTTTTTTGCAGCAAAAGGATTGTTGCGCACGTCTTTGCTGGCCAACTTTTCTAAGTAGCGCTTTTTAACCTCATCGTAAGAATGGCTAGGTCTATTTGCCTTACCGAATTTCCAACGCAATAGAAAAGCAGGTGTAGCATAAAGCGGAGGCAAGAGTCTAAGGCTATTGTAGATATGCTCAGCATGTTCAAGTGCATTCCATTTTGAACCAATAGACCGATGAAGTTCTTCTTCTGACAAAGAGTTGAGATAATCTGTAAAGGCGTTTTGCTTGTTTTCAAGTAGATGCACTAAAGCCGCGTTCGTACCCATAGAATTAGATTTGGATAAAGTTACAGAATACAAAGGCGTAGGTCAGAGAGATTCATTGGTTGGATGTAATTCTACTTTTCAATCTTTACTCCCTTCCAAAAAGCGATATAGCCCTCTATTTGTTTGGCTGCATGCTTGGTCTTTTGATAATACCAAGCAGCATCTTTATTCAAAGCGCCATTTACTTGCACGGTATAATAACTCGCGAGGCCTTTCCAAGGACAAACGGTATGGGTATCGGATTCTGTGAAATAGATCGACTTAATACTGTCTGCTGGGAAATAATGATTGCCCTCTACTACCACCGTTTTGTCACTTTCGGCAATTACAATGTCATTCCAAATGGCCTTCATATTCAATGTGTCTTTAATTAAGAATGAAAGATGTATCCCCGTTAGGGGGAAACCTGTCTTTTCATTTATTCGGTTAAGCTAATTAACATCTGAGACAAACTCTAGTTCATATTTAAAAAATGAAAAATCATCTTCTATTATTTCTTTGGTTTCCAAAGAAAATAGAAGGATTTAAACCGATTATAAGTTGAAATGAAGGGCATTATTGAAAATCCTGTCTTTACTCATAGTGTAACAAGGAATTAATACTATTTTTAAGGCATTTAGAAACCCATCATCTCTATGTATTTGAAAACCACATTGTATTTATTGATTGCGATCTTGCTTCCGGTTCATTCTTCCTATAGTCAAGTAGTGGAGCTGGCCCGATTTGATTCAGATTCCTACGGCCGTCCGTCGCAGGCCATAAAGTTCAACGGCAAATTGTTTTTTACGGCTTACACCAGTACAAATGGAAGAGAACTTTGGTATACCGATGGAAGCCCTCAGGGCACTCAAGCTTCTAGATATCAATAGTGGTTCTGGAAGTTCTATGGATAATTTCTTCCACGAAAGAGCCATTGAACTAAACGGAGAATTGTACTTTCAGGCTAACAATGGCATTCATGGGACCGAGTTGTGGAAAACCGACGGCACTCCTGCTGGAACGGTGATGGTACTAGACGCCAATGCAGGAAGTTCAGGAAGTGCCTTTTCTGATGCGGTGGTTTTAGGTGGAAGTATCTATTACGCTGGAGGAGCTTCAGGCACGAGCTTGTGGAAAACCGATGGAACAGCAGGAGGAACACAATTCATACAGTCGTTCCAAATTATACGCGATTTAGTGGCCTACAATGGCAGGGTATATTTCTCTGCGGGTATAAATAATACTGGAGAAGAACTATGGAGATATACGCCAGCCACAAACACTGCCGCACTCTTTAAGGATCTAAATGGCGCTAGTGGTGCTTCCTTGCCTTGCAACTTCATAGTGGTAGGTGCTTCTCTCTATTTCACAGCGAACACTTCCACGGGCTGGGAGTGGTGGAAGTCGAACGGTACTGCATCAGGTACTCAGTTGGCGGTAGATATTAATCCCTCGGGAAATGGGGTTCTTACGAGTTACGAAAGCATTAATGTGGCGATAATAGGCAATGAGTTCTTCTTTAGGGCCACCGATGGTTCTACTGGATTTCAATTGTGGAAGAGCGACGGAACAGCAGTAGGAACCCAGCGCATCAGCAACTTCACACAAAGTGTTGATCCTTCCATGGGTCTACCTGTCTTGAACGGAAAAGTGCACTACACCAATTTTGAACAGGCCTTCTTTTGGGCCTACGATCCAGTTTTGGGCAGCAATCAGGTATCCAATTATCCTTCGAACTATGGATTTATTTTCGAAGGCAATAGTTTAAAGGTCGATGATAAAATGGTCTATACGGCTGTCGATAGTGTGTTCGGCATAGAGCTAAGAGTGGCCGATGGTTCAGTGGGTGGGCAACGCATGATTCAAGAGACAGACTTACTGAACAATTTCACTACCTCCACCCAACAGCGATTCAATACCATACTGGGAAGTGTTGGAAATAAAGTCCTTTTCTCCAATCTCAGAACCCATTCAGATACTAAGTATCCTTTGTTTTTTGTAGACCTCAGTCAATTATCAGGCTGCAAGCCGCCGAGTATTATTGAGAGAGTGTGCATAGACAATTCAACGGCACACATTCTTTGGAATCGCCCTTCAGAAGCCGATCTCTATGAGCTGCGTTTTAGACAGAAAAACACAAGCTCGTGGCAGATTAGCCAAGAAAATGGAAGCTTCGCCAAGTATTCAGGACTGCTCCCCAATACGGTCTATGAGCTGCAAATACGCAGTAGTTGCGCCGGGGGCTGGTCGCAATGGTCGCAGGTATTTGAGTTTAACTCATGGGATTTAAGTGGCTTCAACTCCATTCATATTATTGGGGAAAGAGCCTTAGATGCCAACACCATGCAGATTTATTGGCAGCGATCTAGCTTGATTATAAACGCACAATTCAGATATAGACCAATTGGCACAACAAATTGGACTACAGTAGGCAATAGCAATGGTTATAGGCGGTTAAAT
>CALCFH010000438.1 GCA_937900215.1 uncultured Cryomorphaceae bacterium | reverse complement strand
TCCGATACCTTTGGATCAACATATGGAATGGCTATTCTAGCTTCCGCACCGCTTACAATCGGACAGCTTTCATCTGCGTGTGAGCAAGTCATAATAGCTGCAAAACCGCTTTGTGGGTTCGACTCATCGGAGTACTTCTTGGAAAAACACTCCAAAGGACTTCCCTCTTCTGAGAAACGCACAGAATACCTGGGATTAGTCGAATGGTCTTCGCTGTTCAATTGTAGTCCAGCTCTTTGAAGTGCTGCAACGGCTCTTGGGTTAAAAGCCGTAGTCTCAGTTCCTCCCGAATAGGAAGAAATAGATTCTCCCAAACCATAGTAATTGGCTGCAACGGCAGTCCAGATCTGAGCAAGATGGCTTCTTCTACTATTGTGTGTACAGATGAAAGTGAGTTTTACGTCTTGATTCTTTCCTAGACCCTCCTCGGCATAGCGCGTAATTTCACGAAGGGCTTGACGGCGTTCAGGAGGAATAGTGCTCGTGTCTGATGGGAAATCAGAAATATAATCTTCAATTTCAGCGAACAATCTGTTTTCCATAGCAACTGCTTCGTTGTTCAAGTCAAAGGTGGAAGGCGATTTAATTTGGAAGGAGAAAAGAGCAATAGCGCCAATCAAAAGCCATTTTGGGTTCTTCATTTGCAATAGGATTTAGCAGCAGCCCGAATTAGGAGTGCATTGGTTTATTGAATTGATTTCGTTTAGAGCAGAAAGATTTAGCTTCTGCTTGGCGCCAGGTTTTCTGGCAAAAACGCTCACGCTGTAAATGCCTGTATTCCCTTTTTGGAATTCAGCTATTTCATCTTCGCTGAGATAATGGGTAAGTAAATCGTCTGGAAGAAGGATGGTTTTTTCTTTGAGTAAGGCGATGTTCTCAAAACCCGTATCGCTAATGAATTGAAGGTATTCTTCTTTCTGAATGGCACCGGCCACACAGCCAGCATACATTTCCGCATCGTTTTTCAAGCCCTCAGGAAGTTGTCCAACCAAGACAATGTCAGAAATACTAAAGTGACCACCTGGCTTTAAGACACGGAAGATTTCTTTTAAGACATTGCTTTTATTGGGAACTAGATTTAGAACACAGTTGCTCACTACAACATCGGCAATGGCATCATTTACAGGCATATGCTCAATATCGCCCTCTCGAAATTCAACATTGTGAAGGCCAAGGCGTTCGGCGTTTTCTCTTGCTTTTTGAATCATAATGGGCGTAAAGTCTATGCCAATTACTTTGCCTTCTGGGCCCGTTTCGTGCCTTGCAACAAAGCAATCATTGCCTGCACCGGAGCCCAAATCAATGACGGTATCGCCCTTTTTAATCTGAGCGAAGGCAGTCGGAAGTCCACATCCCAATCCTAAGTCGGCCTCTTTTGCATAGCCTTTTAGTTCAGAGTAATCATCCATCATAATCGAATAGACCTTATTGCTATTGGGTGTAGCCCCGCAACAAGAACTGGCATTTTCAACCTTGCCCTTTTCCGCTATTTCAGCATATTTCTGACGAACAATCTCTTTGAGCTCTTTTTCTGTTGTTTTCATAATTACTGTTTTTATTGAATTAGCAGCATTGACGGTTCTTGTCGGAAGGAGAATGCACAAATAATTCGTGAAAAGCATCCGACATGGCACTCCAATTTTCAGTGTGGATACAATAGTTTACCCGAGTACCTTCTATGGTTCCTTGTATCAGTCCTACCTCCTTCAACTCACGTAAATGCTGACTGATGGTAGCTTGTGCCAAGCCTAGTTCGTCTACAAGATCTCCATTAATACAGGCTTTTGCATTGAGAAGAAAGTCGATAATGGCAATTCTTGCAGGATGACCCATAACCTTGGCCCATTTAGCTAGCTGGTTCTGTCTTTCTGTAAAGAGGTCGGTTTTTGTGAGGCCCATGGCAATACTTTAATTCATTGCAATATTACGATAAAAGAATGGAAGATCTTTGTTTTAGTTTTGTTCGCTACACTTTCCAATCGTTTCCATGCATCTATTCTGCCGCATTTCTTCATTATCTTCTTTGCTTGTTCTCTTTTTAGTGAATGTTTCCTGCACTCCACCCGAGCCAAAGACACAACATGATTCCTCTTCGTTTGAGCAGAATTCATCGAACCTACCTACCGATGGACCCAAAGGAATGGTGTATATAGAAGGTGGAAAGTATAAAAATGGGAGCGAAGTTTCAGAGTAATACACACGATGCCATGCCCATTCACGAAGTAGTGGTTGATGGTTTCTGGATGGATGAGACCGAAGTAACCAATGCTCAATTTAGGGATTTTGTAGAGGCCACGGGCTATCGAACGGTAGCGGAGCGCCCGGTAGTTTGGGAGGAATTGAAAAAGCAATTGGCTCCAGGAACGCCCAAGCCATTGGAACAAGATCTTCAACCGGGATCATTGGTCTTTAGTCCACCTTCTTATCCTGTTCCCTTAGACAATTATTCAGTTTGGTGGCGATGGGTAATTGGTGCCAATTGGCAGCATCCGCAAGGGCCCAATAGCGATTTAGAAGGATTGGAGAACCATCCGGTTGTGCATATTGCCTATGAAAATGCGGAGGCTTTTGCGAAATGGGCGGGCAAAAGATTGCCCACAGAGGCCGAATGGGAACGGGCAGCCAGACCGATTGGAGAACATACTGAATTTGCATGGGGCGATGAGTTGAGTCCGAATGGAAAATACTTGGCGAATTATTTCCAGGGATCATTTCCCAATGAGAATCAGGGCTCTGACGGATTTACGGGAACCGCTCTGGTAAAATCTTTTCTGGCCAATGCGAAAGGATTGTATGATATGATAGGAAATGTTTGGGAGTTGTGTTCTGATTTCTACGAGGTAGAAGATTTTGAGAACAACTGTCATACTACCACCGAGGTAAATCCAAAAGGTCCGAAAGAGACGAAGGACCCGAATGATCCTTTAGCTGTGAAGCATGTAATCAAAGGTGGTTCATTTATTTGCAGCGAACAGTACTGTTCAAACTATAAGCCTAGCGGAAGGGAAGGAAGTATGTATGACACAGGAATGAGTCATACCGGTTTCCGATGTGTGAAAGATATAGAGCCGTCTAATCCATAGCTATCGCTCCCTTATTTCTATCCATTGAGCGTGCTCCAGTCCAAGTTCGTCTATTAGGGTAAGCAGGTATTTTCCTTCGGGCACTTGTATCTCCATATGGTGGAAGTTTTGAGTAATTCCAAGGTATTTGTCGTTTAAGTGCCAATGTATTTGGGCATCTCTTCGAAAATGAGCCGCCTTTAGAACGACGTTTTCTTGCACTCCGTTGAGCTCTCTAGGAATGAAGATAGAGGAATGATTTCTCGGATAAATAAGTTGAATGGCTTGGGTTTCGGTTTGGTTATTACAGTTCGGATGCCAAGGTGCTTTTTCTTTATAAAAAGCTGTTTTTTGTCTGTAAAACCAGGCTTGCAAAGGCGGTAATTCAAATCTAGATTGATGCAGCATCTCCGCTTGAGGATAGCAGTTTGTGTTTACCCGAAATTGTCCGGTTTTGTCTAAATGTTCAATATAACAGTAAGTGCAGGCGGCTGTCTTTAGCGCTTCTATAGGAATTTCTCTTTCGGTTCGGCTTCCGCAATTTTTGGAAGCCCGCATGCCACTATGAGTGCACAATTCGATCTCCACCAACTCAGAAGAAGGCGCACTAAACCATTGGCTCGATGGCAAAGCATTGAAGACATCAAAGAGCAAAGGTGCAGCCGCATTTAGGCCAGTAATGCCAGGTCTACCTTCTCCGCTGGCATTGCCCACCCAAACACCTACTGTAAATTTCGGATTAATACCCACAGCCCACGCATCTCTAAATCCATAGCTGGTGCCAGTTTTCCAAGCAATTTTTTGCTGTCCTCCAAACAATTCCCAGCTGGCTCTTTCTTCGGGTCTATTTACTAAGGCCATGGCTTCCACCATAGACCATGAGACCGATTTGGAGAAGGAATAGGTTTGTTTTTCCGGTTCTTGATCTAGTTCTAAGTGTAGAGAACTGCAGTTGTTTATTTCCTTTGATTCAAGGAGCCTTGAGCCCACTGCGCGGTAGGCATGTACTAAATCCCAAAGTTTTACTTCTGCCCCTCCCAATATTAAGCTCAGTCCGTAATGCGAGGGTGGAAATGAAAGGGTACTCAATCCAATATCGACCAACTTTTTATGAAAAAGCGGAATGCCGTAATCTTTTAACATGCGTACAGCCGGAATATTTAAAGAGCGCGCTAAGGCCTCTTCTGCGGGCACGGCGCCGTCGTAGCCTTGATCGTAATTCTTGGGAGAAAACCCAGCGTATTGGGTAGGAATATCAGGAATGAGGGTGCGAGGTGTAATTGACGCACTTTCCAATAAGCCGGCATATAGAAAGGGCTTTAATATGGAGCCAGAGCTTCGGGCAGCCTGAATCATATCATTTGCAGACCCAAAAGAGCCCTGAGTAGGTCCGTTACCTACATAGGCCAAGACTTCTCCTGTCTTTGTATCTGAGACAAGAATGGCGGCATTGTAGATTTTATTCTTTTGCAGTTCATCCAGTCTCACTTTTACAATTCTACTGACTTCTTTTTGGTAGTTCAACCGAATGCTGGTTCGTGCCACTTTTCCATTTTGCGATTTTTTTACCCACTCCAATAAATGCAGAGAATGGGTGGGTAAAGGAAGGGGAGCAGAGGGAAGTGGTTCGAGAAGTGAAAGTGTATAGGTTTGGTTATCAATACTATTTCTTTTTTTGAGACTGAGTAAAAGGGCGTTCCTTTTGCGCAAAAATTCCGATGGATTTCTACCCGGAAAGATCATTCCAGGTGTATCGTTCAGGTAACCGAACGTGGGTTGAAAATGTGAAACAATACGATTGTAGAGCTGCGCTGCATCGACCG
>CALCFH010000437.1 GCA_937900215.1 uncultured Cryomorphaceae bacterium | reverse complement strand
GCATTGGCAGGCCCATTTTATTCAAAAATTTGAGAGTGAGTCTCGTATGGAGTTTGAAGATGTGAACAGAGGCTATATGCTATTGCAGCGATCTGAAAACAAAGCCGCAATGCATGCTTTTTTCAAGGGAGAAACAGGTATTCCGCTCATTGATGCCTGTATACGTTGTTTGCTTTCTACGGCCTACCTAAATTTTAGAATGCGCGCGATGTTGGTGAGTTATTTCACTCACACGCTTTTTTTACCATGGCAAAAAGTAGCGCATTTTCTCGCCCAGAATTTTTTAGACTATGAACCAGGTATTCATTATTCTCAACTCCAAATGCAAGCGGGTGTTACCGGCATAAATACCATTCGAACCTACAATCCCATTAAGCAATCGCGCGAACAGGATCCGAAAGGCATTTTCATTCGTACTTGGGTACCCGAACTCGAAAGCTTGCCCGATGAACTCATACACGAACCTTGGAAATTGAGCAAGATGGAAAAACAATTTTATCAATTAGAGCTTGATACAAACTACCCTCTTTGCAGAATTAAGGTGGAAGAAGAAAACCGAAAGAATTCTGCTAAGCTGTGGGAGCACAGAAAAAACCCTTTTGTTCTAGAAGAAAACCTGAGAATTTTACATCGTCATACTACCTCCAATCGATCTGTTCAATTCAGAGCTAACGCAATACTAAATGATTGAAAATCCAATAGACTCCGATTCCATAACCGACTCGCCCTCTACCCTGCCCTATGCGCACCATGTAGGTAGTGCTGTCATTCGTCCGACCGACACTACGAAAATTCGCTCTAAGGCTCTATCGAGTATGGAAGAGCAAGTAGATATGCAGTTAGAGCAAATAAAAGAGCAAATTGAGCTGTTGTCTAGACAGGCACAAAAGCTACTTGACAGAAGGCGTGCTTCTGAAGAAATATACACGGCAAAAATGAGTTTTGAACCATTGGTTGGCCATGTGTATCATCTCTACCTGAAAGAGAACGGTGAGCGAGTGCTTTCTATGATTGCACCATCCCAATGGGGTAAAATGCCTTTTCAAGAGCATCTCTATTCCTTGAAATTACTAGCAGATCATACCTGGGAAATAGTTGACTAGACTTTTTCCTGCTTGAGGGAGGCGATACGAATCTTGAAGTACGAAAATATCAAGGTCATCAATGGACTCAGCCAATTAAAAATAGCAAAAGGCAAATAACTACCAGTAGCCACACCGAGTACTCCACTTTGATAGGCACCACACGTATTCCATGGAATAAGTACAGAAGTAACCGTGCCGCTATCTTCCAAGGTTCTGCTCAAATTCTCAGGTGCTAGACCGCGTTTCTCATAGGCCTCGGCATACATCCTACCGGGTACAACAATAGAGAGATATTGATCCGAGGCGGTAAGGTTTATACCCACACATGTAGCCGTAGTAGTAGCAGTAAGTGCAAAATCTGTTTTAGCAAGACTGAGCAAATAACGACTGATGCATTGCAATAATCCGGCACCTTCCATGGCTCCTCCAAAAACCATAGCACACAAAATGAGCCAGATGGTATTCAACATTCCATACATGCCTGAGGCCGAAAAAAGCTCATCTAGCAGTGCATCTCCGGTTTGAATGGAAATGCCTTGGGTTATGGTATCCATCATAATCCTGTAATAGCCTTTAAAAGAAGTTGTACCCTCTAATAGGCTTAGGATTAAATCAGATTGAAAATAAAGCGCACAGGCCAATCCCAAGAAAACGCCTCCCAAAATAGCCGGAATGGCCGGTACTTTTTTTACAATGAGAAGAATGACGCCCAAAGGGGGAAGAAATAGAATGGGATGAATATAGAAATGCTGCTTGATAGACAGCATAATCGCCGAGGTATCTGCCGCGGTATCCGCTCCAATTGAGCTACTTCCAATAAACATGAAAACTATGAGGCTTATAATAATAGAAGGAAGCGTGGTGTATGCCATATAACGGATATGCGTAAAAAGATCCGTACCCGCCA
>CALCFH010000436.1 GCA_937900215.1 uncultured Cryomorphaceae bacterium | reverse complement strand
AGATCTACTTCAGGTTCCTTTCTCTCAATAATTTCGCTGAGAACTCTAAACTGTTCTGCCAAGAAGCCGTGAGTGCGAATGGCACCTTTTGGAATACCCGTGCTCCCGGTTGTAAAAGTAATGAGAGCCTCGTCGCTTGCGTCTGTTATAGGCAGCTCGAATACTTCTCCCTTCGTCTTTAACAAACTTTTCTTGGCCGTATAAAATTGAGGGATGGCTCTCAAACTAGAGGAAAATAAACGCAGCATTCGCAATTTCCAACCTCCAATGATAGCATGGCATTCGAGCTGATTACAGCATTCTTCCAGACGCTTTATCCCCGACCAAGAATCTAGAAAAACAGCCGTGACTCCCATCCGAAATAAAGCAAGCACAATGCGGTATAAATCTACTGTCATAGGCTCTAAAACCAAGACCTTCATTCCTTTTTTTAATCCTTTTGAATGAAGAAAAGCCACCGTATAATCTACTTTCTCCTGTAAATGACCAAAGCTAATTTCAAGGCCTTTTGCATCTACAAAAGCAATTCTATCGGGATTTTGAGAGGCCTGAGCGCTAAAATAATCGGCAACGTTCAATGAATCAGGCATGCGCTTTTGCTTCTAAGGCCTTTTTTATATTCTGTAGATTTTGTTCAAAGATGCTTCGAACAATTCTCGAAGCGAAATGCATCTTGATACGATCCAAGAAACGGGCATTCTCTCTAAAAAAGAGACTAAACTCTAGTACACAAAATCCATCTTCGTTTGAAAAATACCTTTGTTCGGTAATGAGGTTTTCGGCCGTTAGCGGAAAGTTATTCAGATTAAAAATACTGAGCTGACGCAATCTATTCTCTTGATTAATCAAAATCTGCTCATCCCAAAACTGTTTATTCTCGCTTCCTTTCACGTAACACCTGCGTACACTGCCTTGTTGTCCATCTTCAAAATCAGCTGTATTTAAAGTTTCTATACTGCTCACATACACAGACCAAGTTTTCGCGTTTTCAGAATTTCCGAGATAAGTATACACCTGATCTACAGGCACATTTACCTCAATACTCACACTCAACCTAAATGCATTCTCGCCTGTGTTCCACTCATAAACCGACTGTACCGCAATGAGCCATAGGACTAAGCTTGGCAGCAAAAAAAGTCTAAATAAAATGAGTCGATTAGTAAACATCTTTTGAAAATAAGAGATACTCCGTAGCCTGTTTAGAGTTAAAAAGGGAAGCTGTAAAATGTGAACGTGCATCTTCTGCCATATAGGCTGGAATTACCGTTTCTATTCCACTTTTGCCTGCATTGCGCATAAGTTCATTGGATAGCCACTGACCCACACCCTTATACTCCTGATTTGAGTTTCGAACCAAGGTCTTCACCACTAAGGTTTTGCCTGTTCTATCAAGCAAATCAGGGTAGGCAAATAAAAATCCAATGGGCTCAGAATTTTTGTTCTTTGCTATGAGTACATAGTCGGTTTGAATAAGCGGCAATGCCTTTTGATAGCGTGCAACAAATTCAGATTTGGAAATCCATTGAAATAAAAAAGCTGAAGAAAACGCATTCATCACCAATGGATAAAGTGCTTCCAATTCTCTTTCTGGATGGTCAGTGAAAAATGGTTCTATTTGAAAACCTTTTGCCAGCATTTCTTTAGAGAGCGCAATTAGTACATCTGAATCAAATATAACCTGGTCTATCCTATGACTATAATATCTTTTTATCGGTTGGAAGCCATTTTCCTCCCATTGGAAAGAATAGTAGTCTAGATTGTGATTTTCGAGCAGAAAGGCTTTTTTGTGATTATGTGATTTAAACCGATACACATCCCAACTTGAAAATCCATTTACAGGTCCTACGATGCTTTTCACACCCCATTTTCTTGCTATACTCTCTGCTTCTTGCAACAGACGGCGAGCATAAAACGATTGAGGTTTGCATTCATAATAGCCCACTGTTGCGAATCGGTCTTTATCATCTCCTGTTCTTCTATTGGCAAAAACCACACATCGTCCTACTGCTTTGTCATCCTCTAAAGCCAAGAGGCAATGGCCATCTACTCCTTCAAGCGGAACCGCATCTACTCTGTGGTATTCTTCTGTTGTATAAAGTTGTTTAGGAAAGTGCACAAATTCTAACCACCAAGTATCGTTAGGAATGGTTTCAATTACGCTTAACCTCATAGAACTGGCAATAAGAAATACAAACTCAACCAAACGGCCACTGGAATACTAAGATTGTCTATTCCCAATCCACTCATGGCCTCAGCCAAAGTAGCGGTAAAACCAACTATGAGCGCTACAGTCAAAAATCGACTTAACTCGAGTGAGTTTGGAAGAAACAACAGGGCGAGAATGAAGCTGCTCAGAAAAAATGCCAAGCAACCCGATAGACTTTTAAAACCTCTAAACGTCTTAAATCTTCCGAATGGAAACCGAGTACCAACCATTGCGGCAATAGGATCTGAAATGGCCATAGTTAGCAAGGGCAAAGCATAAAAAACATAGGCCAAATTCAGTTTTTCAAGCAATAAAAAGCATGAATACACGGCCAATGGATAGAGCAAAGAACCGTGTGATTTGCGTTCAATCTTATGAATAGCAGGAAACCATCCATACTTAATACTCAAGAAAAGCAAAACGGCAAAAGAGGCACAAAGTGCAAGCACACTCCAATGACTATGTAAGTAAATAGGGAAGAGCATGGTAAGAATACCTGTTCCAACATGCACCCATTTTCGAGTCAGTTCATTAGGTAGATGGAAGAATTTGAGAAGGAATTCTCCAGAATAAAAGAGCGCCAAGAAACTACTACCTAGAAGTAGGATAGACAGCATTTCTGATTTCATAGGCGTTCTTCCACTATGAAATTATCGTAATAAAAGCCAATGTCTTCCTTCTTGAGTGCTTGAGAATCTTTTTCCAAATGAACCAAAAACGCATGAAATGGATCCGATAAAACTCTGCTTACCATAAGATTCCAATAGGCCATCCGCCCCTTGACATTTAATTGATCTACCAATCTTTTTCCCATTGAATAAAAATGCTTCTCATCTAAATATTCAAATAAATCCGAAAGATTCATGGCATCAAATGAACCAAAAGCCTCCGCAGCCTCCTCAATAGGGCCGTGAAAATATTCTAATGCCTCAGCATTCTCTCTAATCTTCTGATAGACCTCTTCTTGTAAATAATGTGGAAGTAAATCTGTAAA
The DNA here is from genome assembly GCA_937900215.1 of uncultured Cryomorphaceae bacterium. Classification (GTDB taxonomy): domain Bacteria; phylum Bacteroidota; class Bacteroidia; order Flavobacteriales; family Schleiferiaceae; genus RFXV01. Next base: position 736 of record CALCFH010000436.1, on the reverse strand, counting down.
ACTGCCTTTTACATTGAATCGAAGAAATAGATTTTGCTGAGCCCTCACAGACATGAGCTCTGCTTCTGATTTCAGATAGGTTCTTTCGGCAACATTTCCCTCTACATACTGCATATAAGAAGGATCTCTACCCGCCCAACCCATAATTTTTTTACTAAAAAAGAGATTGAACAAAGCCTTCCACCTCCACGTATTCCAGCTTTGAGTATAGAAAGTTCTTTGTTCTTGCTCTGTTTTTGGTTGGATTAATCGATCAACCGTTGATTGCGGATGAATGAGAGGAAGAATCCATCTCGAAAAACCTAAAAAATACTTTTCAAACTTTCCAGAATAAATCACTCCATTTTCAATTTCTACTCGCTTTTCATCAAAAAAAGAACGAGCTGAATCACTCAAAAAAGCACTAATTTTCTGATAAGACTCCCATCTAAACTTAGATGGATGAAAGCCCAATAAGGCCAATGTCTCATTGCGTTCGAGATGCACAATAGCCTTTAGCTTCAGCTCTGTAAGAAATAATTGAGATGCATTTAAATCTGCCGCCACCAAGAGTGATGGAGCAGTAGAAAGCAATGAAAGGGAATTGTCTCCCGCTGAGGCGATCGATAAAATTCGAGAACCCGGTTTGGGGTTTAATGCCTTCATTAATACCCAAGGGTCTTCCCAACAATTGGCATATTTAATCTTCAATTTCTCTTTGGGTCTCATTCCTCTAGCTTAATTACTGTACCCTTGG
>CALCFH010000435.1 GCA_937900215.1 uncultured Cryomorphaceae bacterium | reverse complement strand
CGGACTTACCCTGATCAGCCTTCCACCTGAAAAAGTAGCCGGAATGACTGCCTTCTGTATGGGAGGAAATGAAATTTTTTTAAAAATGGTGGAAATAGTAATGTCGGTTGCCCCCTATTTTGTTTTCGCTTTAATGGCTGGTACCATGGCAGATTTAGCTGGCGATAGTCCAGGTGCAATGGTGAGTGTCTTCCAAGCCTTGGGATGGTATTCTATAGTTGTTATACTCGGCTTAATTATAATGGCATTCATGGTTTATCCAGCTGTAGTTTTAGCCGTTAATAAAAACTTGAGTTACAGAAGCTTTTACAAAGCCATAAGTCCTGCTCAATTTATGGCCTTTTCAACCAGTAGCTCCGCAGCCACTTTACCCGTAACCATGGAGGTTGTGCATGAAAACCTAAAAGTACCCGAGCGCATCTCTAGTTTTGTTTTGCCCATTGGGGCTACAGTTAATATGGATGGTACAAGTCTATATCAAGCCGTGGCTGTGGTGTTTTTAGCACAGTTTCATATGGTTGATTTAGATCTGGCACAACAAGCTACCATTGTACTAACCGCAACCCTTGCTTCTATTGGTTCTGCTGCTGTTCCTAGTGCAGGAATCATCATGCTGATAATTGTTTTAGAATCTGTAGGTTTAAATCCAGCATGGATTGCTATAATTTTCCCCATAGACCGCATACTAGATATGTGTAGAACCGTTGTTAATGTTACGGGTGACATAGCGGTAACTACCGCTATCGCAGCTAGTGAAAACGCCTTAGAAAAATGAGTAGAGAAAAAGTTTTTATTGGCATAATCACGATTTTAAGCGTGCTAGTTTCTACTCATTTCTTGGCAGCACAGCCAGATCTTGGAGAGTGTAATCAAAGTACAAAAGATCTGGCAACGAGTCAACTTCCAAAAGCCCAAAAGGCATGGAAGCGCGGCGATTTTCAAGAAACACAACGGTATCTTGAAAAGGCTGTAGATTTTGATCCTCAATATGCAGACGCAAATTATCTCTTAGGTGAATTATACCTTAAAAAGGGACAACTATCTGGAACCGAAGCTTGTTGGGATAAGGTAATCCAAGCCTGTCCGGACTATAAGGCAGATCTCTACTTCTATTTGGGAGTCATATTGGTAGAGTCAGGAAAAGAGAAAAAGGGAATTGAATATCTAGAAACCTATGTTAAACATCCCGAAAGAGATCCTGCTTTGGTATTTCAAGCCCAAGAGATTTTAGAAGAAAAACAAATTGTTTTGAGGCTAAAAGCGTCTGCCGTTCCATTTAATCCCAAACCTGTTCCTGGAATAAGCACCCCGGCTGATGAATACCTAGGTTGTCTCTCTCCAGATATGGAACTATTCCTCTTCACTCGCAAGTTAATGCGCAGGAATAAATACGATGGTCCAGCGGGTGGAGCGAGACTGGTTGAAGAATTTACCATATCCAATAAAAGCAACGATCGATATCCTGCAGGAATTCCCCTCCGAACACCGTTTAACGACAAATACAATGAAGGAGGACCCAGTATTACAGCAGACAATTCTGAGCTCTTTTTTACCATTTGCGAACCCAACGATACAGGCTATTTGAATTGCGATTTATGGTATACTCGTCAGTTAAATGGAGAATGGGATCCGTTAAAACCATTGCCTGAACCCATTAACTTGCCCAGTAGTTGGGAATCTCAACCTTCCATCTCAGCCAATGGCGACCTTCTCTTCTTCGCAAGCAATAGGCAAGGTGGTTTAGGTGGAATTGATTTATATATGTGTCATAGAATGGCCAATGGCAGTTGGGGTCCTCCTATTAATTTAGGTAAAGATGTGAATACTCGAGCCAATGAGAAAACACCTTTTCTGCATTCAGATTCAAGAACCCTCTACTTCAGTAGTGATGGCCTTCCTGGAATGGGTGGATTTGATATTTTTTATACCCGAATGGTGGATGAAAAATGGCAAAAACCAGAAAATATAGGGTATCCCATTAACAATGAGCAAGATAATTTGGGATTATTCGTAAGCTTAGATGGAAAAACCGCCTATTTCTCAACCAAGCAACTCTCCAGTCGAAAAGACTATGATATTTATTATTTCGAATTACCAGAGAAGGTAAGGCCAGAAAAAGTAACCTTACTGAGGGGTACTTTACGCGATGAGTCTGGAAAGGCCGTGACCGATGCAAAGCTGGAATTAAAGAATTTGAAAACGCAAGAAAAAATCGATATTCGGGTAGATGAGCTGAGCGGAAACTATACAGCTGCGGTCCGCTCTTCGAATGGGGAAAACCATATGCTCACTGTGAAGAAAAAGGAAATTGCATTTAGTGCTCGACTCATTGACGAAAAATCTAATGCTGGTTTGATAGCAGGAGAATTAGAAGCCAGTGGTTTACGGTCTGGAAGAGAGTTTAAACTCAATGATATCTATTTTGAAAGCAATTCATCTGAACTCAATATTGGAGCTAGAAATGTATTAGATGAATTCGCCTTGTTTTTAAATGAAAACCCAAGCGTTCGAGCTGAAATACAAGGGCATACAGACGAAGTTGGAAGCATCGAGGCCAACCGTATTCTTTCTTCAGATAGAGCTAAGGTGGTGTACAACTACTTGATGCAAAAGGGTATTCAATCTTCCAGGCTTTCGCACAAAGGCTATGGAAGTGCCAAACCCATTGCCGATAACAATACAGAGGAAGGAAAGGCTAAAAACAGACGAACTGTTTTTGTTATCAAATCAAATTAACACTATACAGGCTAGTACTAAATGAAAAGCCCCGCTGTTGCGGGGCTTTTTTATACAAGCAGAAGATGAAAAATACTATCTTCTTCTCTTTTCTTTAATACGAGCCGCCTTACCGGTAAGCTCTCTTTGATAGAAAATACGCGCTCTACGAACACGACCCTCTCGGTTCATTTCAATTTTCTCGATTGCAGGGGCATTTACTGGGAAAATACGCTCTACTCCAACACTACCTGACATTTTACGTATAGTAAAAGTCTCAGTTGCGCCAGATCCACGACGTTGTAAAACAACACCTTTGAAAAACTGCGTACGAACCTTTTGTCCTTCACGAATTTGGTAATACACAGTAATTGTGTCTCCTGCAGAAAAATCAGGTAACTCTTTCTTCTCTATTAGAGTATCCTGTACATAACGGATTAAATCTTCCATACTAATTATGTATTTTGAGTGTCTACATCCACCATCTTTTGGCCAGCGGTCGACAGTCTTCCCCCTTAATTTGGGGCTGCAAAAATAATAAAGATTTTCGAATATTTACATTAACCTCAGCAGGTTAAGAAAAAAACCTTCATAAACTGAGTCCTCATTTTGCTGCGCTATCCATCCAAACAAAACTTCAGAAGCCAATAAGTCCATCAGTTTATTGAAAATCAGAATCCTGCTTATTCTATTCTAACATGCGACAAACTGTGATTAACTTTGAGCACTTGGTAAAGATTCAAAGAAAACAAAGGAGCAAAGCAATGAATAATTTTTCATTTGAAGGCAAGAGTATTCTAATTACTGGCGGAACAGGCTCGCTAGGTAAAGCTCTGACTGCATATATTTTAAAAACCCATCCCGAGGTAAAGCGTTTGGTCATCTATTCTAGAGATGAACAGAAACAATTCCAAATGGAAATGGATTTTCCTGTTAAAACCTACCCTCAAATGCGTTACTTCATTGGAGATGTTAGAGATGCAGATAGATTAAAAAGAGCCATGAGGGGCATTCATTATGTGATTCACGCCGCGGCCATGAAGCATGTGCACATTGCTGAATACAATCCTATGGAATGTGTCAAGACCAATGTAATGGGCGCAGAAAACCTCATCAATGCATGCTTAGAAACAGAGGTTGAGCGCGTAGTCGCCTTATCTACAGACAAAGCTGCAGCTCCTGTAAATTTATATGGTGCCACAAAATTGGCAAGCGATAAGCTATTCGTAGCAGCTAATAATATTCGGGGCGCCAATCCTATTCGATTTTCAGTTGTGCGCTACGGAAATGTTATGGGAAGCAATGGTTCGGTAATTCCTTTTTTCCTAAAGAAAAAATCTACGGGTACTCTACCCATTACCGACCCAACCATGACCCGTTTTAATATTTCTCTGGATGGTGGTGTTCAAATGGTCATGCACGCCTTGCAACATGCTTGGGGTGGAGAAATCTTTGTTCCTAAAATACCTTCCTACCGCATCACTGATGTGGCTGAAGCGATAGGGCCAGAATGCGATAAACCCGTTATTGGAATTCGCCCGGGCGAGAAAATTCACGAGGAGATGATAACCGAATCAGACTCCTACTATACCTACGATCTAGGTAAATACTATACCATAGTTCCCAGTATTCATAGGTGGAGTATTGAAGACTATGTGGAGCATTTTAAAGCCAAGAAAGTTTCAGGCGGATTTAAATACAATTCAGGGGAGAATACCGATTGGGAAACTGTCGAAACCTTGCGCCATTTGATAAAAAAACATGTTGATCATACATTTGAAATGGAATGAGAAGATTGGCCATCATTCCTGCAAGAGGCGGCAGTAAAAGAATACCGAGAAAAAATATTCGTCTGTTCTTAGGCCTTCCTATTATCGTATACTCAATACGCGCTGCTTTGCAATCTGGACTTTTTGATGAAGTTATGGTTTCGACTGACGACCCTGAAATTGCAAGCATTGCAAATCAATATGGTGCCAAAACTCCTTTTCTCAGAAGTGCAAAGAATGCAGATGATTTTGCAACCACAATGGATGTGATTGCCGAGGTTATAACTGCCTATAAAAAATCAGGACAAGAATTTGACGAGGCCGCTTGTATCTATCCTTCTGCTCCTTTTGTCAGTCCCCTAACGCTAGTCCAATTCCACGAAGAAAGAATTCTCAAACAGTTCGATTGCATTTTTCCCGTTCTAAAATACAGCTATCCCATTCAAAGAGCCTTAGCGCTTAATGAAGTTGGAAAAATGAATATGGTTCAACCAAAACATTTAATTACTCGGTCGCAGGATTTAGAGCCGAGGTTCCATGATGCAGGACAATTCTACTTTTTCAGGGTTGATCCATTGATGCGTGAGCATAAGCTTTGGACTGACAATTCAGGAGCCATTGTTATTCCTGAAATGTTCGCACAAGATATCGACCACGAAGAAGATTGGGAATTGGCGGAGTTTAAATACACATACCTCAAATCTAAAGGTATACTATGAGTACCAGCAAACGCATACTTATTACAGGTGCCACGGGAATGCTTGGAAGTACCCTAGTGAAGCAGTGGCAACCGACCAATAAGGTCTATTGTACCTCCACCTCTGCTGCATTGCCTTTTATGCAGCACCATATGGAATTTGATATCAAATCTTCAAATTACAATGCTCTCATAGAATGGTCTCAGCCCGAGGTTATTGTACACTGTGCTGCTTTAACAAATGGAAACTATTGCCAAGAAAATCCCAGTGAAGCTCTTGAAATCAACGGACTAACTCTAAAAAAGCTTACTCAATCAGCAGGCAAACAGTGCCGAATCATTTATATTTCTACCGATGCAGTTTTCTCTGCAGATTTGAATATGGCAAAAGAAAGTGATCTTCCAAATCCCGATAATGTGTATGGAAAATCAAAAGAGCTAGGCGAATTCTTTTTAACCCAACACTCAGAGAACTATACCATAATTAGAACAACTATTGTTGGGCTCAATTCTAAAAATGGAAAAACTGGTTTTACGGAATGGATAGTTGATTCAGCTCAGAAGAAAATACCTATTCAGCTTTTTGGAGATGTACTGTTCAACCCAATTAGCTGTAAGCAATTGGGTGTTGAAATTTTAAATATACTTGACTCAGACCTATTCAAGAATGAAATTGTTCATCTTAGTGGTTCGGAAGTAGTTAGCAAATTCGAATTCGGAATTCGATTATTGGAAAAGCTAAATATCAACTTTGATTCAGTTTCAAAAGGTAGTATTTTGACTTTTAATCAGCGAGCCAAAAGGAGCACTGATCAAAGTTTAGATTGCAGCTATTATCAAAAAACAACTCAACGTAGTCTACCCTCTCTAGATCAATGTGTAGACTCGCTTATAACTGAATACAATGAGTAAATTTGGGATTCAACTTGGCTCAAAATGGGTAGATCAAAATGAACTCTACTTTATTGCTGATATTGGTGCCAATCACAATGGTACGCTAGAAAAGGCAAAGGCACTCATCCACCTTGCTAAAGAAGCCGGAGCGGATGCAGCTAAATTTCAGAATTTTCAGGCGGGTAAAATTGTCAGTCAAAAAGGTTTTGAAGCTTTGAAAGGCCAATTAGCGCACCAATCGAAATGGAAAAAATCGGTTTTTGAGGTCTATGAAGATGCAAGTATTAATGCAGAATGGACCCGACTCTTAAAGGCCGAATGCGATGCTGTTGGAATAGACTATTTCACTAGTCCGTATGATTTTGAATCAGTAGATCTCGTTGATCCATTTGTAGAACTGTATAAAATAGGTTCTGGAGATATTTCTTGGCTAGAAATAATTGAGTTCATTCTAGACAAGAAAAAACCTGTTTTGATTGCAACAGGGGCATCAGATATTTCAGATATTCAAAGGGTTATGAACTTGGCAATGGCAAAAACCGATAAGCTGGTTTTAATGCAGTGCAATACAAACTATACCGGAAGCTTGGAAAATTTTAAGTACTCCAATCTGAACGTACTCAAATCATTCTCTGAAATGTACCCAAACATCATGTTGGGTCTTTCCGACCATACGCCCGGGCATGCCACGACTTTGGGCAGCATTGCACTTGGTGCAAGAGTGATCGAGAAACATTTTACGGATGACAATAATCAAATCGGCCCGGACCACGGTTTTGCTATGAATCCAAAAACATGGAGAGACATGGTAGACCGATCGTATGAGTTGCTAAGTGCACTTGGAGACGGAGTTAAAAGAGTGGAAGACAATGAACGCTCATCTCAAATTGTACAAAGAAGGTGCATCAGAACCATAAGCGATCTAAAGGCTGGCACAATACTAAAAAGAGAAGACCTCATTGTACTGAGACCGATACCAGAGGACGGATTGCCGCCATATCATTTAGATGCTCTTATTGGGAAAACTCTAAAGCAAGACTTGACATCTGGCGATCACTTAACCATTAATCACATCTGAAATTATGATAAAAGCTAAACTGATTGGATTGAGAGCACTTGAAAATGAAGATTTAGTTCATTTGAGAGATTGGCGAAATTTGACTGATTTCAGAAAGCACTTTCGAGAAGTGCGTGAACTCTCTATAAAAGATCAAGAGAATTGGATGACGCATCTCAATCAAACTCGCGACAAGAATTTCATGTTCGGAATTGTTCGTTTAAGGGATGGGAAACTAATTGGCGCTTGTGGACTACTATATGTTAATTGGGTTATACGCTCTGCCGATTTCTCTTTCTACATTGGTGAAAATGAAGAGTATATAGACAATAACGGATGGGCAAATGAAGCAACACAACTCTTATTGGAATATGGATTTAACAATTTAAATCTCAACAAGATTTGGATGGAATTATATGAATTTGATCAGAAAAAAATACAATTCTTCACCAAAGAATTCAAATTTGTTCAAGATGGCATTCTACGAGACAATTGTTTTGAGGATGGAAGATATTGGAACTCAGTCTTGATTTCTCTTTTGAGATCGGAATTCAATTAGTCAAATCCCTTCTGCAAAATTCAATCATAGGAATGGCCATCTAATCCACTCGATTTATCTGAAAAATGGAGGTAATACTATAAATTCATCCAAGCAAAACATGAAGACCACGCAGAAATTCTAGCACGTATTATCCAAACAACTCTGCTAGTTCTTCGGCTGTTTTGGTCTCAGATAATCCCCAGTATTTGTCTACTATTTGCCTCTGCAAAGCTGAAATACCCCTATCGTTAAACTGAGAAAACACATCCAAGACTTCGGCCTTTTGAATTTCTACAAGGTTCATTTCTTCTGTTGTAAAAAGCGAAGAGTGTCTTTCTAATTCACCTTTCTTCTGAGATATCCGCTCAGTCTTCTGTTGGAAAATATAATGTGGCTTTCCAAGGTGAATGCAATTGCCAACATGGGTGCCCACTTCATTTGACATAGTCATATCCGCCAATTCAATGAGACTTCGTTGTCTTGAAATAAAATAGAGGTCATATCTATGCCCTGACGTGACAATTCTAAAGCCTCTTTCCTCATAAACTCTTCTAGCTTCCAGATTCTTAGCATCAATAAAATAGAGTGAAACCAGAACTGTATCGTATGCAGTTTTAATTCGCTCTACTTCATCTAAAAATAGGTTCACATCAAAACTTGCCTCAACATTTAGAACACTGTGGGCCGGAAACACCAACAATACTTTGCCAAGTTGTTTTTTCAACACAACAAAACTCGAAGCATCCAATACACCTTTGGCATAGTGAATATAAGGTCCAATAGGAACAGCCCTTTTCGTGGGCAATTTCTCTTCTATGTCGCGCTTTCTGTTTGAGCTAAATGTGATTACCCGCTTGAAATGCCAATGATACTCATCGGCATGCAGCATTCCACCCCAAAAAAGACCGTGTTCGAGATAGGCCTTTAAATCTGTTTTTAAACCAGCATATTCTCTAATTTGATAGGCATGGCCGTATAAATTATTGTCAATTACACGCTCAAACGGTCCATAAGGAAGTGCATCACAAAGCTGATCGCAATCGAAAAGTGAAACGGCTTTTCTACGTTCACTCTCCAACCGAACATATTTTGCATTCTTTATATGATAGAAAGCAAATAAGGCATACTCCAAAAAAGAATGACGAATAATAAACCGCTTGACCTGGTCTTTCATGAGTAAAATCTAGCTTCAAATGTATTGCCTTGGAGCTTATGAAGTGATTTAAAATTAAATTTCACAAATGCAACTTTATCAGATACGCAAAATTCTTTTCATTGCTAATTTGGAAGAGTTCAGTCTTAAAATGGCTAGATCAAATCCTAATCGCTTGTTTCTTCCCCACTACAAGAAAGAAATCATCCAACCATAGACTGAAAATTTGCGTTATCTTTCTATAAACTAGAACACTATGAAAAATCCATTTATTCTTTCCCTTTGCTTACTCTTTAGTTTAGGGATGTATGCACAAGAAGAGTTTGATATTAAAATAGACTCACTCAAGCAGTCGGCCCCTTATCCAAACCTAAAAACTGATGTGACGGAAATAAATTCAGACGAAGGAATAACAAGTTTATCATGCCGAGTTAGACCTGTATTTCATGAATCTGCCATTCTATTCCTTGGCTTTACGGGTTATGTCTACAATAGAGAAGATTATCCTCTTATTCGTCAATAAGCTCCATTCTTCCTCAAAAAAAAGAATCCACCTGTATTAAAAGGTGGATGTATAATTATGGACCAAAAAAAACTCCTCGCGCATTGGGAGGAGTTTTCTTGTAAAATGAGTTGTTTACTGAACGAATAAAATTCCTTGCATACTCGCAAAGTGCCCTGGGAAACTGCATATAAATTTATACGGACCTGCTTCATCGGGTGCATTAAATAG
>CALCFH010000434.1 GCA_937900215.1 uncultured Cryomorphaceae bacterium | reverse complement strand
TCCAACCGATTGAAATGGAACCCTTACGAGCAGTGGGGTGGTAGTGTAGGAGCCTATAGAATCTGGAGAAGTGAGCAGGATAAGAATTATGGCTATCAATTGGTAGCCACCATTCCTGGAACGGATACTACCTACAATGACTATTTTAATTCAACAGATGGAAGCGGTTTGTTCTGCTACTATGTAGAAGCAGAAGAGGTAAACAATCCACTTGGATTTTTAGATCCACAAGGAGCGCCTTGGAGATCGAAGTCAAACAATGCCTGCACGGTTCAGAAAGCACGTTTCTTCATGCCCAATGCATTCAGTCCAACCAGCGACATAGAAGAAAATCGCATGTTTGGTCCGAGAGAAGTATTCGCTCAGCCTGCTAGCTATCGCTTCTATATTGTGAATAGATGGGGAGAAATGGTGTTTGATACCAAAGATCCAGACAAGAAGTGGGATGGAATGTACAACGGTAGTGAAGCCCCATCGGGTGTGTATCTCTACTATGTAACCTACCGTTCTTTGGAAGATATTCCTGTAGAACAAAGAGGAAATCTAACTCTCATTCGATAAGTCGAGTAAACTGTATTAGTACTAAAGCCGCCTGAAATTGATTTCAGGCGGCTTTTTTTTTGGAGAAATCGAGGAAGAGCTATGCGACAATAAAAGTTCGCAAAGCTTACCATAGTGAATGCCTCTAGCATTTTTTCAGAGAGCTCTTTTATTTCCTTCCCCATACCGTATTCCATTGTATATTTGGGCGCAATCTAAACGATTGCAAAATGTCCATTACTTCATCCATTGTTATTTCAGAAGGTCTCACCTACGACGACGTTCTTCTAGTGCCTCATTATTCTGAGGTATTGCCCAGAGAGGTTCAAATTACTTCTCATTTCACTAAGAAAATCAGACTAAACGCACCCATTGCCAGCGCTGCTATGGACACGGTTACTGAATCTGCAATGGCCATTGCTATTGCTCAAGATGGTGGAATTGGAGTGCTTCACAAGAATATGACCATTGAGCAACAAGCCATGGAGGTGCGCAAGGTGAAGCGTGCCGAAAGCGGAATGATACTCGATCCGGTTACCCTTCAACCCGATGGAATCATTGGCGATGCCCTGAGAATGATGTCGGAATACAAGATTGGAGGCATTCCCATTGTAGATGAAAACAGAATATTAAAAGGCATTCTAACCAATAGAGATTTGCGTTTTGAAAAAGACCTCTCTAGAAAGATTGCCGATGTAATGACCAAAGAGCGGTTAATTACAACCCATGAGAACACCTCAATGGATGAGGCAGAATTGATTCTGCAAGGACATAAGATTGAGAAATTACCCGTAGTAAAAGACGACGGAACCTTAATAGGTTTAATCACCTACCGAGATATTAGCAAGTTGAAAATTAAGCCCAATGCCAACAAAGACCAATACGGTCGATTGAGAGTGGCTGCGGCGGTTGGGGTAACGGGAGACATTCTTGAACGCGTTTCGGCATTGGTAGAATCGTATGTAGACGCCATCATTATAGATACGGCCCATGGTCATACGAAAGGCGTAGTGCAGGCTCTTAAGGCTGTAAAAAATGCCTATCCGGATTTAGAAGTAGTGGTAGGCAATATTGCTACGGCAGAGGCGGCTAGAATGCTTGCCGATGCAGG
>CALCFH010000433.1 GCA_937900215.1 uncultured Cryomorphaceae bacterium | reverse complement strand
TGCCGTTGGGTATACTGAGCCTATGCCTGCAGGAGTCTTGGCTACTACTCCATTCCATTTCAATGGAAATGCACTACTTAATGGGGCAGCATGTACTGGAGGCACCCAGCCGATACACAATACAGAGAATATGTTGCTCTCACGCTTAAACGCCAATACAGGGAACTTGATGGGTACTATTGAGGTCTGGGGAGGAAGCACCAACGAACGTGCTATTGGGGTTGAAATATTTGGAAATACAGCGAAGATTGCGCTGGAGATGTGTCAACAGCCTGGTGTTGCATTCTTATGGGGATCATTAAATGTATCTAGAAATGCTATTGTCGAATATGACCTTGGTACAAATCAACCTTTTAATCGAACCTTACTTAATGTAAATTGGTCAACTGACTACTTAATTGACTTTGATTCCGACGGATCCAATTGGTATCTCCTTACTAATCAAAGATTGATAAAACAAGGGGGTACATCCTCTTCACTACCTCCTATCTCAAGTCAGTCCTACTCGGCCCATGAATTATACGTAACTTCTACTGGAGATCTTTATCTAGCATACAATCAGAACATTGGAAACCCTCCTTATATTGAAAAACGAAATGCTTCGCTTGCTGTAATTGGTAATTTTAGTGCCCCTTTGAATTCTACGCCCTTAACCTCTCATGCAATCCCCTTATCGATTTCTGCAGATGCTAGCAGTCTTTTTGTGGCCTACGATTATTTGAGCTCCAATAGCCCCATGAACCAACAACTGCGTATTGAAAAGTATGATCCCAATACCATGACTGGCACTTCAATTTGGTCTTCTGGTGTACTCACCAATGGCATAGATGCACGTTTTGCTGGAGTTATGGGTGGTGAAGCCAATCGACCAATGGATATGGTACAAAGAGCTATTGGTGGGCTCGCAGTCTTTGGAAACTTTGTAACAGACAATCTCTCTTGGACATGGAATTTACCTCCTAAAAGCTTAAACTATTCCGGCACACCCGTACTACCGAGTGAACAGCATTCTTTTGTGGCTGTGGTGAATGATTTAGGGAACTCTGCGGTATTTGGAAAAGGGGAGATTGGAAGCGATATTGTTAGCCAAAAAAAGACGGATTTATTGGTTTATCCCAACCCACTAGGTTTTAATAAAGTTCTGAACATTCGAAGCAGCTCTATAATTGAAGCGGTTGATATTTATAACCTCCAAGGCCAAAAGGTTTACTCCACTTTGGTTTTAGATCAACCATTGGAAATAGTGATTCA
>CALCFH010000432.1 GCA_937900215.1 uncultured Cryomorphaceae bacterium | reverse complement strand
AAACCGCGGGTCGATTAGCGGGCATGGTGATTGCCATTAAAGACAATCTCTGTTTTAAAGATCACAAGCTCAGCGCTAGCAGCAAGATTTTAGAAGGATTTCAATCGCTTTTTACCGGCACTGCCGTTGAACGGCTTTTGGCAGAAGATGCAATCATTATTGGAAGAACCAATTGCGATGAGTTTGCAATGGGCTCCTCCAACCTCAACTCGGCCTTTGGCCCTGTTCTCAATCCTTTAGACAATTCTCGTGTGCCGGGTGGAAGCTCAGGTGGTTCAGCCGCAGCCCTTGCCGCTGGATTATGTCATGCCAGTTTGGGCAGCGATACAGGAGGATCTATTCGTCAGCCGGCTTCTTTTACAGGCTTATGGGGACTAAAACCTACTTACGGACGCATCTCTCGACATGGACTGATTGCCTACGCTTCTAGCTTCGATCAAATTGGTCCGTTTGCTTTGAATGCCTATGACTCTGCTCTGCTCTTAGAAATAATGGCTGGCAAAGACGAGTATGATTCTACTTGTTCTGAGCAAGCGGTTCCTTCCTATTCCAAGCATATTGAGGAGCCTATAAGTAAAAAGAAAATAGCGGTCTTTAAATCTGTTTTAAATCACGAAGGATTGGATGCTTCCGTACATTCCAACTTCCATCAACAAATAGAACAACTGAGACAAAAAGGGCATTCCGTTGAAGAGGTTGATTTTGATTATTTAGACTATCTGGTACCTGTATATTATCTGCTTACTACGGCAGAAGCCTCCTCCAATCTAGCCCGTTTTGATGGCGTTCACTTTGGTTTTAGAGCCCCCGAGGCCGATGAGCCAGAGGCGGTGTACAAAAAATCGAGAACGCAGGGCTTCGGAAAAGAAGTGAAACGACGTATTCTGCTTGGGACTTTCGTTTTGAGTTCGGGTTACTACGATGCCTATTACGGCAATGCGCAAAGAGCTAGAAGATTAGTAACAAATGAAATGAACGCCCTTTTGGAGAAGTTCGACTTCATTCTCAGTCCTACCACTCCGCATGAAGCCTTCCGTTTAGATAGAAAAGATGCCGATCCAACTGTGATGTATTTAGAAGACATCTTTACTGTTTTGGCCAATATCTGCGGATTACCGGCAGTGAGTGTTCCAACAGGTTACGGTTCTTCTAAACTTCCACTCGGAACTCAACTCATTGGAAAAGCTTTTTCAGAACTCGAATTGCTTCAAATGGCCAAGCAATTAGGCTGACAATTCATCGTTGATAATTGTAGCTTAGTCAAGAATAAAAACTTTGACCAAGCCTTATCTTGCCCATTGTTTCAATTACATACATGAATCTTAAAAGAACTCTCGCATGCCTCACTGCACTGGCCTTACTGCCTGCGCTTAGCCATGCCCAAGAAGTAGAAGTATTGTCTAACGAAGCGGTAATAGAAATAATACCCGTTGAAGAAGCAACTACCGATAGCATTGTACTTTATACAGCCTTCAAGAATGACCCTACCCTAGCTAGAATAGACAGTATGATGTCGCTTTTAGGTTCGAACCATAAGCCGAAAAAGCGAAAAAAGGGAGAGGAGCTTTGGGATAGAGCGGTGGAAATGCCCTCGGCTGAAATTCTAAGCCAACGCATTGATTGGCTCAACGAACAAAGTCAAATTGACTTAGACTACAACAGTACCGTAGACCGCTTTATACAACTCTATGTTGTACGCAAAAGAGAGCAAGTTTCGAGAATGCTGGGCGAAGCGGAGTATTACTACCCCCTTTTCGAGCAGGCCTTAGAAAAGCACGGCTTGCCCCTTGAATTAAAACATTTGGCAGTAGTAGAATCTGCTCTAAACCCTGCGGCCATTTCATCGGCTAAGGCGAGAGGGTTGTGGCAATTTATGCTTCCTACCGGTAGAATGTACGGACTAGAAGCAAACAATTATACAGATGACAGACAAGATCCGGCCTTGTCTACTGATGCGGCTTGTTTGTATTTGAAAGACCTCTACGGCATATTCGGCGATTGGCAATTGGCACTGGCTGCCTATAATTCAGGCCCCGGAAATGTGCGCAAAGCCATTCGCAAAAGCGGGGGCAAAACCAATTTCTGGGAGATCAGTCCCTATTTACCCAGAGAAACGCGTGGCTATGTTCCAGCCTTCATTGCCGTAAATTATGCCATGAGTTATGCTAAGGAGCATCAGATTTACGCTCAACCTGCTACTCGGCATTTAAGTCAGACCGATACGGTTCATTTAGATCATTCGATCTACTTCACTCAGCTGGCACATTTGCTCAATACGGATGTAGAAATCTTGCATCAACTCAATCCGCGGTATAAAACAGACTTTATTCCTGCTTCTAGCTTAGCTGAGGCCAAACAAGTTTTATACATTCCAACCGAACGAATCAGTGCATTTACATCTTTTAGAGATTCCATTCGTGTTCTTGCTTCCCTAGAGGCCGAGCGAAGAGAAAGCCTGCAATTGGAAGAACCTGCAGTGCAAGAGCAAATAACGCATAGGGTACGAAGAGGTGAAAGTTTGGGCAAAATTGCCAACAAATACAATGTAAGGGTATCGGATATAAAAGAATGGAATAGACTGCGAAGCGATGTAATTCACAGTGGACAGCGCTTGAGCATTTTTACTGCTACTTCAGTAGCGAGCGTGCAAAAAGAAACCAAAGAAGAAAGTGCCGTGGCCACCACTGATTCCGCTGAATTACCCATTGTATATCACCGAGTTCAAAAAGGCGACACCCTTTATAATATCGCTCAACGTTATCCTGGCGTTTCTGCGAATAACATTATGGAGTGGAATGACATTGCCAATGCCAAACACCTAAAAGCGGGTATGCGCTTAAAGATTCTCAAGAAGGGATGAGAAAATTAATTCGCGTTTCTTTCTTGTTCAGTTTGCTTCTGGCTTGCAGCTGCGATAGCAATTTAAAGCGCGATTTGGGCCTCCTTCCCTCCTCTTCCGGCAGTCCTCTTGAGTTGCTGCTGGTGATTTCAGATAATTTGTTTGAAGGGCAATCGGGCGACATCATCATAGATGAGCTGGGCGAATCGGTTGAAGGTCTTCCTCAATCTGAGTCGTATTTGAAGGTGGTGAAAATTGCTTCAAAAGATTTTAAGCCTCTGCTTCAAAGGTCTAAGCTTATTATGCTCGTTGAAAAAGACACCTTGAGTGCACGCTCCTTGCTAAACAATGTTTGGGCAAAACCTCAGCTGGTGCTTAGCTATAAAGGGAAAACCGAAGCTGATGTGATCCGCCTTCTCGCCAAACACTTGAAAGAAGACAAACAGCTGCTTCGCGAATTTGAAGAAAAGCAATTGCTTCCACGTATCACAAAACAGAAGGCGCTTCCCTCTAGCTTCATGAAAAAGAATGGACTTGAGCTAACTATGCCTGCCTCTTTTGAACTGAACACAGATAGAGACGACATAAGTGTTTTTTGGAGTCGAAACCTTCGAAGCGATCAGTGCATTATGATGTACATCCGTCCGATGAATGGAGATGCCTCTCTTATGGGTGGCGACATCATCAGTGTGCGCGACAGCGTTTGTAAATTGTATATTCCAGGCGAAATGGAAGGCAGCTATATGACCACGGAACACGAGTACAATCCGGCTATTGTGTCTACGGATGTAAACGGCATTTACAGTTTAGAAGCCCGTGGATTGTGGAAGTTGGAAGGCGATTTTATGGGCGGTCCGTTTATAAACTACACCCTTTTCGACGAAGTCAATGAGCGCATTATTACACTGGAGGGATTTGTGTATGCTCCGCAAATAGAGAAGCGCAATCTAATGTTTGAGCTTGAGTGCATTCTGCGTTCAGCGAAATTGAAACACAGCCCAAGCGAGGGCTAGATTGCTTTAATGTTCATCTATAACTAAGCCTTTACCCATTTACAAGCTGGATGTTGCCTGTTCTTTCTAGCGAGGCTTCCGCTTAAAACGATTTTGCACCACACTATTCAGGAATATTTTAGATTCTACACACTGAAATTCTAGGCGCCTTGGAAGTTCAGTAAACAAGGGAGTGCCTCCTCCCAATAAGTACGGAATTTGGGTAATAATCATTTCATCT
>CALCFH010000431.1 GCA_937900215.1 uncultured Cryomorphaceae bacterium | reverse complement strand
GCCATCAATCATTCCCTCGTAACCTCGGTAAATGCCGTATACTTCTATTCCCTTAGAAAGGGCAGTACGCACTACCGCACGAATGCATGCATTCATACCGGGCGAATCGCCTCCTGACGTAAAAACTCCAATCTTTTTCATTTATTCTTTTTTAATTTATTCTACTAGCTCAATCTTCACTACTAAGGTTTTCGCGCACATAGGCTTTCCTCTCCCCGCTAAACATTCTATATTTCGCCCAATTGCAAGGAATGTCTCCATTGTAGGTGGCCAATCGCTTCTCGGCCTTCAAGCCAATGGATTTTACCTCTTGTGGAGAAATAATCCAAGCATCCCAACCAGAAAAGTGCTGCTTTAAGCGGTCTCCTATATGCGAGAAAAATTCAATTTCGGGCAGTTCCATTTTCTTTCCATAGGGTGGATTGAACACCATTATTCCCTTTTTCAGTTCGCTGAAGTCATGCTCAAAGAAATCGGCTTTCTCTACTCGAATAAACTCATCCAAGCCTGCATTTCGTATATTCTCTCTCGCCTTTTCAACCATTCCCATGCGCTGATCGAATCCTAAAACCGGCATTCGCAGATCGCGAATACGGTCTAATCTGCTTTCGCGAATTTTCAGAAAGAGCTCTTCATCGTAATTCTTCCATTTCATAAAGGCAAAGTCGGAACGAAAAGTAGCAGGAGGAATATCCAACGCAATTAAAGTAGCCTCAATCAGAAGCGTCCCCGATCCGCACATAGGGTCCATGAGCGCCACCTCGCCTTTCCATCCTGTATGCAGCATTAGTCCGGCTGCAAGGGTTTCATTGAGGGGAGCCACACCCACATCTTTTCTATAGCCTCTTTTATATAATGGCTCGCCTGAAGAATCGATGGAGATAAACACCTGGCTTTCCGCAATCATTAGGTCAATCAGAATGTCTGCATTCTCCTTATCAACCGAAGGACGCTTGCCTGTATTTTCTTTGAAATAGTCTACCAATGCGTCTTTTAGTCGCAAAGCCGCAAATTGTCCATGACTAAATATCTCTGAATTTACCGTGAAGTTGATTGAAAAAGTATCGTGAATACTCATATAATCGCTCCATTGTATGCGCTTGGCTTCCTCATACAGCAGATCTGTAGAATCTGCCTCAAAGTGTTTTATGGGCTGTAGAATGCGCAATGCCGACCTCAAACCGAGATTGGCTTTATATAAAAAGCCCAAATCTCCAGAGAAACGAACCGACCTGCCCTTGGGCTCCACATTTCGCGCACCCAATTGCTTTAATTCTTTTGCCAAAATCTCTTCAAATCCCGCAAAAGTTTTGGCTATAAAATGAAGATCGCTGATCTCTTCTTCTGTTTTGAAGAAATCTTTTCGAGGCATGAAAACGCGTTTGGCCATGAGAATAAAGGACTAGCGCCAATGAATTTAGTGCAGAAGACGAATGCGTCTTGCCCTACATTGACATAATTTATATTGCCTTGCAAAGGTATAGTTTGCGATTCCAAACTCATACTATTCCTCCTTTCTATTCTTGTTCGAAAACCAGCTGAGTTAGGAGAAAAGATGAGACCTCAAATACCTTAGTTTTGGCACTATGAACACTGCTTCTTTTGTGGCCATAGATTGGTTCATTATTGTGGCCTACTTGGTCTTTGCCCTTGGCGTTGGTTTCTATTTCAGAAAAAGGGCTTCAAAAAATCTATCTGAGTTTCTTTTAGGTGGAAGGAGCCTCCCTTGGTATCTGGCCGGAATGAGCATGGTGGCCACCACCTTTGCTGCCGACACTCCTTTGTGGGTTACAGAAAAAGTGGCTCAGCACGGTATTTCAGGCAACTGGCTTTGGTGGAATATGCTCATAGGAGGAATGCTCACCACCTTCTTCTTCGCCAAAAATTGGCGCAAGGCAGGTGTGTTAACTGAGCTGGAGTTTTTAGAGCTGCGCTACGGCGGAAAAGCCGCTCAATGGTTACGAGGTATTCGCTCTGTTTATTTGGGTGTTTTTCTAAATGTCATCATCATTGGCTGGGTAAACAAGGCCATGATTATCATTCTCAGTGTTTTCTTCGATATTCCTACCAACCAAGCCTTTTGGCTGGTGATGCTGCTTATGGCTTTTGTTGCGGTTTACAGTAGCTTATCGGGCTTATTGGGCATTGCCATTACAGATTCAGTGCAATTTGTCATTGCCATGACGGGTTCTATTGCGCTGGCCTATTGGGTATTGCATGACCCTAGAATAGGCGGATTAAGCGGATTAAAAGAGCAACTTCCTGAGTGGCGCTTTCATTTCTTCCCAGAAATCAATTCGGTTGGTGCGGGCATTGGCACCTTTAGTATTACCATAAGTGCTTTTCTGAGCTACTTCGTCATTCAGTGGTGGGCCAGTTGGTACCCAGGCAACGAACCGGGCGGAGGCGGATACATTTCTCAGCGCATGATGAGCGCCAAAACGGAGAAGGATGCAGTCTTTGCTTCCCTCTTTTTTCAAATTGCACACCACGCCCTTCGGCCTTGGCCATGGATAATAGTCGCTCTAGCTTCTCTCGTTCTCTACCCACATCTTGCGGTTGACCAAGCAGCGAACGGCTATGTTCAGGTAATGCGTGATATTCTTCCCGCTGGTTGGAAGGGCCTGCTTTTCATTGCTTTTCTCTCTGCTTATATGAGTACCATAAGCACCCAGCTCAATTGGGGTGCGGGCTATTTGGCCAACGACCTTTATGGAAGGTTCATGCTAAAAATGAAGGAATCTGATCTGCGCGACAAACTCTTGGTTCGAGCCTCTAAAATGGGCACTGTTTTACTTATGCTACTAGCTATTCCTGTTACGGCTTCCATTGGTACTATTGACAGTGCTGCTCAGTTTCTGATTGGATGCGGAGCCGGATTAGGACTGGTTCTCATTCTCAGATGGTATTGGTGGCGTATCAATGCTTGGAGTGAAATTGCCGCTACACTTATTCCTATTCTAGGTATGATCATTGGCAAGTTCTACTTTGAGCCTGCCTATGGTGAGCCTTGGATTCTAGCCAATGGAACCTTCTATTTTACCGTTGGCGTTACTACAATAGGATGGCTGCTTGTTACCTTCCTCACTCCTCCTGAAAATACATCGGTCTTGCTTGCTTTCTATAAAAGAGTAGAACCCAAAGGCCGCTGGAAGGCCATGGGCGAAGGGGCAAAGAATAGCTTCGATCTCAAATTGTTGGAAGCTTGGCTTTACGCTGTAGTCTTCACCTATGGCTGCCTATTCTTTATGGGCTATGTGCTTTTTGGTGAAACCCAACAATGGGCTCTTACTCTGGCCATCTGTCTGCTCAGCGGCGGATTATTATGGAGGGGATTTGTGAAAGGACGCTACGATGGACTTTGACATTGGCTTTTGGGGCTATGTGGCGCTTGTAGTGGGTGGAGTGGCTGCTGGCATTATCAATACACTCGCTGGAAATGGTTCTGCCATCACTTTAAGCATTATGCTCTTTCTGGGCTTGCCCGCTGGCTGGGCCAATGCAACCAATCGGATTGGATTGGTTTTTCAAACGCTAACGGCCGTGCTCAGTGTGCGCAAGATAAAGGGCGCCTCTCTTCTATTTAAAGAAACACGCTTTCTCTTTCTTCCCGCTATTCTTGGCTCTGGCATGGGTGCTTGGCTAGCTAGCCGAACAGAAGATCACGGCTTGACCTATTTCATTGGTTTTGTTATGATTGTCTTATTGGCAACCTTATTCTTAAACCCCAAACGTTGGTCTATTGAAACCGATCGCTCCAAGAAGAAGAAAACGCCACTTCTGGCTTTCCTCTTTTTCTTAATCGGTCTCTATGCCGGATTTATTCAAATGGGAATTGGAATCATGAT
>CALCFH010000430.1 GCA_937900215.1 uncultured Cryomorphaceae bacterium | reverse complement strand
GAATTAAAGCAAAATGCTCTTGATACTATAAAGATGATTGGCAATGCATTCATTATATCAAAGGACACCTTAGATCAGTATAACCAAATACGCGGAAAGGTGATGAAGGGGAAGTTTGCAAACAATGAATTGAAAAACATGCACAGCTATGGAAATGGCCAAACCGCCTACTATGCAAGAGAAGAAGATGGATCAGAGGTAGGACTAAGTAGAACCGATTGCTCTAATATTCTTATTCGGTTTAAAGACAACGAGATTAAAAAAATAGCCTTTTTAGTAAAACCAGATTCGAAACTGTATCCGCCTGATAAGATTCCAAAAGAAGAGAAAATGCTAAAAGGTTTTGAAATAAGATACCATCAAAGACCTGATAGCAGAAAAAGTGTATTTGAAAAAACGCCCCCAATTTAATTTCAATAAAATATCTTTGAAGTGGTTAACTTAATTATTTGATATTCAATTCGTCTATGAATCTTTATTCCTTAAAATACACATTTATCCTCCTTTTCTTTTGCCAAGTTGGACTTGGCCAAAGGAATTATTTTCCCATAGAGGATATGGATGATTTAAAGACATTGCAGAGCCTTTCATCCGAATCAAAAAAAGGGATAATGCTGTTTATTTGTTCAGAATTTGTGTCTGACTGTAAGGCATTTACAAAGAAATTAGACAAGCGTGAAACGATACAATATCTCTCCAATTATTTTCTTTTGGCGGAGGTGGAAGGAAGTTCATCCATGGGCAGATATCTGATTCAGAAATACAATATTCAGGTATATCCTAGCCTTTTGTGGATGGCACCCAATACGCTCGCTGTTCAGTTAAATGAAGGAGCATTGTCTGATATAGAAATCAGAAATAAGGCCCTTTCTGCCGCTAAACGCATAACGCTTCTAGATGAATTTCATGAGGCCTATTCACTTAAACAGCTCTCAGCAAACGGAAAAAAAACCTATCTAGAAATTGCCGAGCTCAATCGATTCGATTCTATTTCTCGCCCACTCGGAGAAGCCTTATTATATAATGTCTTTCCAAATTTGAACAATGATTCTACTTTAATAGATGTGTTTTTTAAGTATGGAATGGACCTAAGCCTTCCATTTATACCGTATATCTTAGACAATGCTTCAATATTCCAAGAGCAGAATCCTAGTTTTCCAGTTAACTTGGCAATTGAAGAGGCGTTTATTCAACAGCTTCAAAATGCCATACTCAATCAAGACACTGTTTTATTGAATTATTTAGAAACGCATTTTTGCTCTTTCAAAAATCCAGATCTCCAACTTCCTTCAGCAGCGAAAACCAGATTACTCTTTTTAATGGAGAATCAAAAATGGATGAAAGCGAGAAAGAGCCTGTCGCTATGGGTTAAGGAGATGGATACCACTCAACGGAAAACGGAGTTTTTTGAAGAAATGGATGTTTGGAAGCTGAATTATCAAAAAGACACAGTTGCCATTCAAATGTTTTACAATTTTGTGTCAGATGATATTGAATCACTTGCAGAAAATGCATTCAAAAAACAGTTTTTCTTAGCTGAATGTGCTCTAATTATTGGTGATTTATCAAAATCCAATGATCATCTAAACCTTGCTCAAGAGTCTCTAGGAGGCCTCTCTGATATTGCAAAGGTGCAGGCCTTGAAACGAAAACTACTATACAAAGCGCGCACTAAATCAAAGTCGGATACTTTTTTTACGGATTAAGTTGGAGATTCCGTTTTTAAGCATTCCCCATCCGTAGCCAAAAAACATGGTATAGGTTGTAATTACACTGAATACACTTACCTGAAGGCTTCCCGTATCAAGGAAGGCAAAAACATAGACCGCAAATGTATAAGTAATAAGTAGGTAAAATAAAATGGGGAACCAAGGAAGGCTTAGTATACTTACAACCGATCCCAATAGAAAAATAAGCGGAAATAAATGGGTTAATTTCAGTTGACCCTTATGGCGTTTAGCCAAATCTATACGCGCCGCACCAAATCTAAATACCTGATTAAAATACTTCTTAAGAGAGGTTCTTCTTTTATGATACACAAAGGCATCAGGTATTAGTCCAGATTGAAAGCCCGCTTCTAAAAGGCGAATGCTCAAATCTACATCTTCGCCACATTTTAAAGACTCATCGTAGCCCTTAACCTGTTTAAATGCCGCATTGCTAATTCCCATATTAAATCCCCTAGGATGGTAGGTAGTTAGGGTTTTCTTTCCGCCTCTAATTCCTCCAGTTGTAATAAAGCTCGTCATAGAAAAGGAGATGGCCTTTTGAAGAGTTGTGAAATCTTCTGCTGCCGCATCCGGACCACCAAAGAGATCAAGGGGTTTCTTTTTTAAAAAAGAGTCAATTTCGTTTAAATAGTTTGGAGGAATGATGCAATCTGAATCCAGAAAGATAAAGTACTCCCCTACCGCTACTTCGGCAGCTCTATTTCTAGCGTCGCTAACAGGAAGATACTCTTCAAATATCCACTTGAGTTCATATTTAGCCGTATTCTGGTAAGCTTCTCTCAAATGTCTCAATTGGTCGTCTGGTGTTCCATCCCCAATTATTAATTCAAAAGAATTGTACTCTAACAAGGCAATGCTTTGAAGAAATTCCTCTACTTCTTCTGGCCTTTTAAAAACAGGAGAAATTAAGCTAAACCTCAAAGAATCAGGCATTCAAATTTAGCTTTTCTGAAATAGTATACTGTTCTTTTTTCGTTGAGCTTCTCACTATTAATTCTGCCAAAAAGCCAGTGACGAAAAGAATGGTTCCAATCATCATACAACTCAAAGAGATGTAAAACCAAGGATTATCTGTGACCAGAATGGTATCCATTCCTGTTTTCAGTCGGAATAATTTGAGAACTCCAATGCTCAATGCTGAAAAGAATCCGAGAATAAAAACAAGACTTCCGTACAATCCAAAAAAGTGCATTGGTCTTTTTGAAAAACGAGAAACAAAGCTGAGGGTAATTAAATCAAGATATCCATTTACAAATCTCTCCCAACCGAATTTGGTAACCCCAAATTTTCTCTTTCGGTGTTGAACTTCCTTTTCAGTAATTTTTCCGAAGCCAGCATTCTTAGCCAGAATGGGAATATACCTATGCATTTCACCCTGTACTTCTATATTGTGAACAACATCGTTGGCATAGGCTTTTAGTCCACAATTAAAATCGTGCAAATAAATACCAGAAACCTTTCTCGCCGCCCAATTAAAGAGCTTGGTAGGTACTGTTTTCGTAATGGGATCGTAGCGCTTTTTCTTCCAGCCAGAAACCAGATCAAAGCCCTCATCGGTAATCTTGGCCATAAGAGATGGAATTTCATCTGGACTATCCTGAAGATCCGCATCCATTGTAATGACCACCTTCCCTAGAGTTTCTTTAAAACCCACGTTTAAAGCAGCCGACTTACCATGATTTCTCCTAAAGCGAATTCCTTTGGTATTCGAATCCTTCTGACAAAGTCCAGAGATGACACTCCATGATGAATCGGTTGAACCATCATCAATAAAGATGATCTCTCTAGAAATGCTATTTTCTGCGGTTACACGATCTATCCAAGCGTGCAACTCAGCAAGCGATTCCTCCTCATTATAGAGGGGAATGACAACTGATAAATCCAAGGTAAATCTTCTATTCGTTAAAAAAAGCAGGCTTGCGCTTGGTAGCGGCAGCTACAATAAGACCAACTATAGCATAGAAAATCAAACCCTTAGGCAATCCAAGCAATTGATTCTTAATAGAAAATTGACTGTCGTTCAGCATTTGATCAACCGCCTCATCTATGCTCGCTTGTGGAGCGCCAAATTTTTCCATCATACCCACTGAAAGATCTAGAATGGCCTCTTCAACTTGCACTGCAAATTCTGGATCAATGACATGAAAAAGCAGAATATTGAATGCTACTCCCACAATCATGGCAATTAATGATGCAATGATGAAGGTAGAGAAAGCCGTTTTAAAAGAGAATCCATTCTCGAGAGTAGTTTGTTTTCTAGCTTGAAGAACTCCAGCAACTAAAATGCCTATGGTTACAACCCAAATAAGTATACCTAACCACCATTTGGTATATATTTCAACCCCAATTAGGTAGCCTGCAATGCCATACAATAAAGTGAAAGCACCAGCATAGGCACCAAATTTCAAACCGAATTTTCTAGCCAATCCTTGTTCCATAATCGTTGGTAATTTTTTTTAGATATAATGCCGAAAGATAGTACAACTTAGCTCAATGAAAAAAGTATCTTTGCGCTCGGGTAGGTGACATACAACCAGCTCCTGGTGAATCCCCCAGGTCAGGAATGAAGCAAGGGTAGCTGGTCGTAGCGGTGTGATATGCTCATCTGCCCTTTTTTCTTTTTCATGGAGCCCTTCGGTTTTTCAACTTAGAAGTTACTATCAACTTTGCGGCTTTCATTTTCTTCCTGAATTACTCTTTTACAAAGCGCCGTAGGCCTTTAAGAGGTCTGAATTTTAATGTTTTGTTAAGCGATTAATACAATGTTATTATTTACAATATCTTTCGATTCGACAATTATTGAAACCTATGGAACTAAGAATTGAAAATTTAGAAAAGAAATATCCCAACGGTGTGCATGCTTTAAAGCAGGTAAATCTGACTATCAAACCAGGTATGTTTGGTT
>CALCFH010000429.1 GCA_937900215.1 uncultured Cryomorphaceae bacterium | reverse complement strand
ATTCCTTTATCCGCATTTGTAATGTTTTTATCATTGAGAATTTCATTAAGTTTTAAACCCGGATGAATTTTTGAAACCCTATCAATGGATTCGAATTGTACTTGCTGTTTTTTAATTTCTGCGGCACTTAGTCCATCGGTTTTGAGCTCATCAAATGTTGCAATTCCAAATACTTTTTCATTTTTATCAAACAATGTTTTTAATGTATCTAAGCCCTTAGCTATTTCATTTTCTTTTGGTTGGGATATGCGGTGGATAAGCGCTTCCTCTGGAAACAGATTTTCTACTTTTTTATAGAGCACTTCTGCGTAATCGTCCTGTTTTAAATCTGATGGCAATTCTATTTTAGAACTATTTACTAATTTTTTCCAATCATCTCTATTTAAACCAACAAGGTTTTCCATTGATTGAACTGCTGGCATTGTCTTTTTTACATGTTCCGTTAATTCAAAACTGGAATCAAATAAGGTATAAAGATTAGATGCAAAGCCTAAATTTGCTGCATCCTCTTCGGTAAAGATTTTATCCTTTACCAGTTCTTCCAGTTTGTCATTAGATATGGAATTCAGGCTTAACTCTTTTACAAGAGCCTTATCCGTTTTCATTTGAGATAATCCCGCAATATCACTGAGGTGATACACCTTGGCTTTCATCAAATCAGGTTGAAAAGCAGGGTTTAAGAATAAAGGAAGTTCCGGCTGTATGATATCATCCAGTTTGCCTAGATTGGGAAGTTTAGCTGTAACTTCCTCCAACTCTTTTTTCTTTTCTGCTGGTATTCGCCCAGCAAGAAGGTTTTTGGATAAAGCTACTTTCAAATCAACCTTACCTAGTTTATCAGGACTAAAGTCAATCTTTTTGAGGCTGGCTTTTAATTCAGGTGAAGCATCTTTTAGCTTGGCCTCAATAGTATTTTTGAGGCTGATGCTTGCCCGTTCACTCAATTTTGAAAATAAAGCAGGTTGTTGCTTTTCTATTTCCTTTGGCGAGAGTGTTGCCAATTTTTCGAGTTGGAGAAGTTCTTGCTTGTTCATAATATTTTACTTTTTTATGTTTTTAAATTTTTAATGTTAAACGGTTTGTGATGAGACAATAAAACTTGCCTGAAGTAATTTTAACTCTGCCAATGCTTCCACAATTTCCCTTCGGGTCTGCTGAATAGGTAATCGTGCAGACTTTATTTTCTCATTGGCTTCTGAAAGTTTCTCCTCATCTACCAATAAAAGCACCGCTTCAGCTTCATCCTTCAGCCACCGGGTAATCTCTTTGATACCTTCTATCATATCGCCATCGGCAGTATTCATTTTTTCAAACAGCCCTTTGATTTGTTGTGCCTCATTCACATCCAGCACCTTGCTAAACCATCTATCAAGGTATTTTTCATAGATATTGGTTATCTTATGGCAATGTCCCCGAGCTTCATAACCTTTGATTGTTACATAGCCACTTTCAAGCGAAAGCAAAGCTGACCGGCATTGAATAAAATTGCTCTTATCATCCAGAAAATAAATCTCTAAGTATCGTACCGTTTCCTTTTCTACAAATTCAAGAATAAGACTCAACTCTCCCAACACTTCGGCCAGCTTTACAGAAGCCTCTGTAGGGTTATTGAGTAGCTTATATTTTACCGATCCGAAAAGACTTTCAAGGTCTTTGGCGGTGCTGAGGATAGATGTGAATGTTGGTATCATATCTTTTTATCATTTTAATTTTACCAAACTGCTCCTATAAAACCGGCTATTCCGCCAACTGCAAGAATTCCCCAGCCAACTGGATTAGATACTAAACCGAATGCGACTAAACCTCCTCCAACAAATGCACCTATTCCCAATCCTACTCCTGTCCCTGCTGTAATTCCAGCTGGTCTTCCATATTCAGGAGTCACTCTAGATTCAACATAATCACCAGCATAATTTGCAATAATAGCAGTGCCTGTAACAGCTACTGCTGGCCCCGAAGCTGTATTAGTCAATATCATACCACCAAGTCCGACACCAGCAGAATCCGCTACCAATAGGCCATATTCGCCTTGTTGAAAATGCTGAACCCCTGAATAACCTGATAGAACAATCATTCCAACTCCACCACCTACCCTGACGGCCCCACTTCCAAATGACATTAACCTTGTAGCACCATTTGCACCAAAATAACCACCACCAAGATCGGCCGCACCAAGCAAGTATGCTGAACCACCTACAAATTCGACAGCTCCTGAAGTCATTCCAATTGTTCGTACATATGGGTTATCAATATCATTGGAAACCACAATTGTAATTATTCCTGAAACCTTTGCAAATTGCCCCATTAGCCCTCCAGCTAAATTTATTCGTGGAATTTCTCTTGACATTTGAACAGTGCCAGATGGGTTGCCATGTGGTGGGGTTCTCCATGGTTCAAGTCCGTTTGATGTAACGGGGGTCATAGATGCTCCTGACCGTAATGCCAGAGAATCGGAAGTTGGATTCCAAATCTCATTAAAATGGGCCTGATTAAAATTTGGATTTCTAAAATCTAATTGCGGGTCATATCGACCACCACTATATCCCAGCCTTCGTGCCGTTGCTTCGGCAACATCTTCCAAAATAGTATCTTCCATGATATAACCTGGCCTATTTGCTGCATCCAATAATCCTCCTCCTGGCTCGTTAGACCAAAGGTTATATGGTCCTTGTAAAGGCTCCCCTGGTGTAAATGTCCTTGGGCTCCCTACCCTGCCACGGGCAACCTGATCAACGCTTCCTGCTGTCGGTCGGGCTCCTTCCTGTATAATTATTCGTATGACATAAACTTCATTTATATCACCACCTTCTGCGTTTAACCCATCAATATTATTTTCTTCTCCCTCACATGGGCTGCTATTACATTCTGTAGTTGGCTCAATCGACATATTTGTATCGTCTTCTGTTGAAGATGAATTTGGGCCAGGAGTGAAGCTTTCATCTAAAGTTTGGTCTACTTCGGATTCGCTTGAGGAACAAGTAGGTTCTTCACTTGAATCTAAGGATTCACAAACATCACCTCCTTCATCTATTGAAGGACCAATTTCCCCTTCTCCAACTTCTGGTTCAGCCCCATGAATCCATATCCATTTACCGTCTGAAGTGTGCCATGCAAAATGTCCACTGCCAAAATGCGTAGTTAACGGGCCACTTAATTCGTTTGTAAGTGTCGACCTAGCTTCTATACTTCTTTCTCGAAGTAATCTTCTTTGTTCGTCTGTTATGTCATTATAAGAACCAGAAGTAGGTACATCGGTTTCTGGAATTTCAGTACTCTGCAACCCATTCGGATCCACCAAATTGATCGGGTTGTTATGTACATAGAGATACAAATTCTCAGAATCTTCTGGCCCTATAGGGTCAGGATTTATCCATCCGCCTATCCAATGGGCATAGTAGCGATAGCCGAAGTAATACAAGCCGGTAAAGTCATCTCTTTCCTTGCCTGAATACCTATAGTCTTTCAAGTCAATATCTCGTTTGTTTCTGCCTGCAATAAAAGAAGTGCCACCAAAAGGAAAATATTCTTCATACGTAATTACGTCCCCGTTTTCATCCAATTCCAAAGATGCAGAACCTAAGTGGTTGGGCAGTTGGTAATGTATTTTCTTTTGGTTGATGTCATCTGTTTCCCTTG
Organism: uncultured Cryomorphaceae bacterium; assembly: GCA_937900215.1. Classification (GTDB taxonomy): domain Bacteria; phylum Bacteroidota; class Bacteroidia; order Flavobacteriales; family Schleiferiaceae; genus RFXV01. Next base: position 4,027 of record CALCFH010000429.1, on the reverse strand, counting down.
CTTGTGCATCTGTTTCCCAGGAATGAATCAACGCCAGGTTATTTGTGCCATCAGAGATTTGGGAAGTGAATCGTTTGATGATTTCGACTCCTCCTCGAGTAATTCGTTTTATCTCACATCCGTCTAAGTATATTTTTTCAGTAAGCTCTATGGTATTATTGGCTACATCTACTACTCTTTGGGTTATTTTCCTTACCCGCATGCCATCGCCACCATATACGTAATATTCCTCATCATTCGGGTTACCTTGTGCAGATCGGTCTATTACTACAGCTTTTGAAATATTGTTGCGGTAGTTCCATTCTAAGCTTCGCAAATGCGGCATATAAATGCAATTCCCGTTAGCATCAAAACGACTTTCAGGTGTGGTTACAGCAATGCCGTTCGGATCAAGTAACGGTAAGGAGCGATTGGAAGATGCTGAGGTCCATATCTGTTTGGTCCAGTTTTGAGTGACACCATTGTGGCGAATGGATTTAATATTACCTGCTACATCATATTCATAAGTTCGGGTGTATCGTTCAATGGTTGCTCCGTTGTTTAATGTAATGTGTCGGGTGCCTTTGCCCCAGTTAAGTGGTACGCCTGCTTCCCTGCTGCGGTCTCCATAATCGTTTTGTAATAGTGCCTGATGTACTCTTCCATTGGCGGATTTAAGCTGATAGAGGGCATCGTAATCATATTCTGAATGTGCAGATACATTAAGCCCTTCGAGTACATGCGGATTAGGTGAAGCTGGCTGCTGGGCTTCATCAACCAAATGTATCAGGTTTCCTACAGGGTCGTAGGTATAATGAATGTCCTGATAGGTTCGTGGTGTACCAGATACTTTTCTTGAACGGAGCCGCTTCATGCGGAAAGTTTCGGTGTCGTAGGTATAAGCCGTTTCTACATCATTTCCCAATAATGCAGTTTGTCGCAATCCTTTGGCATCATAGGATGTGTTTTTAAGTACTTCCACTTCATTCATCACTCCGTCAGCCGTAGAAACCAAAACTTTTTGAACACCACCTCCTTGGTTAAAAACAAATTTCCGAGTGGTATTGTCAGGAAGTTCTTGTTGAATTGGGCGACCCAATGCATCGTAGGTATATTTCGAAATGTAGGTATCTGGTGCAAGAACAACCGTTGCAGGATTGCTCCAATCTGGCTCAGAAATGAATTGATTCAATAGCTTTCGTTCTGCAACAAGTGGGATTCCGCCCGGTGCTGCAAGTTTTAATTCCTGAATGCCAGCTTGGTCATAATGAATGACCAATTGCCCTCTTAGGTTCTTCGTCTTGGCCTGCACAACAGAAACATCTTCGCCATATATAAAGCGTTCGGTAATTTGATTTAAGCTCAATGCCCCATCAACATGTACGGTGATAACACGATCCAAGTGGTCATATCGTGTTCTTTGATGAATATTTCTGCCGTCCCAAAGATGTATGGTTTGGTCAAGATTATTGTGAAACGCCCATTTTTCTCCGGCATCGATGCTGTTTTCATACAGTTGCCTGCCCAACATGTCAAGTTTGTACTCAAACGCTTTAAGGTCTCTGGCATCTATTATTTCTGCTATGTTTCCATTAATGTCAAATCTATTTTCAATTTTCCTTTGGGTACCGTCATTATTGTTCTCGATGCTTACTATTTCTCTTCCTAAGGGATCAAATTTTACTACAGCAGGCGTCTCTTTATGTGCCAAACTTTTATCCAAAGCCATTCGCTCTGGTGTATTGTTAGGCAATATTTCTCTAAATGTTTTGTATAGGGATCGATCAACTGTATCGTTTTGATCGTATGAGGAAATTTCCCAAGGAGTAAATCTTATTTCGGTAAAAGTACTATTTGGAAAATCAGTACGATAATTCCTACCAACTGCATCATAGTATAATTGAGCAGAAACACCATAGGTTTCAAGTACTGCATCATTCTCAAACTCGCCTAAGCTAGAGAAGAAAGGTTCAAACTGCCGCACTGGTTGAATCTTGTTGTTATAAACGACATGCCCTGATACAAGCCATCTTTCATTACTCTGCGAAAGTATCGGTTCACCAACTGCATCAATGTCTACGCTGCCATCCAATTTTCTTTGAATGGCTAAGCCTGATTCTACCTTTTGCTTGCTTTGAATTATACGACCGTATCCGTCTTGATAATCTAAGCCGACTTGAACATTGAAACTGTTATCAATATTACCCTTACCATCATTCACCAGATTTTCACGTGTTAAACTAATGCTTCGGAGTGGTTTGCCTTCAATTCTCCAGCAATCAAAATCGTAATACAGAAAACTATCCGATTGTTGTAAATAGATAGACGGATTAGATAAGATATTATCAAAACTTTCATCATTTCTTTTGGCGTAATCCTCAATAAGGTTATTGCCATACTTCTGAACAGTACTTGTGTCATCCAGCACTGTTCCCTGATGTGATGAAACAACAGCTACCCCTAATGGGTCGTAGAGGACTTCTGATACATTATCATTTTGATCGATCAATTTAAAGGGCTCAACGATATTATAATCTATATCACCTTTGGTGATATTGCCCAAGGGATCAATGATTTCAATAATGTTGAGATTGTAAGAGTCGTATTTATAACTTGTAACATTACCTGTTGCTCTCTCAACCTTTACGAGATTATAAAATCTATCAATACCATGAAAGTAATTAAGAGCTGTTTGCTGCCACCAGTAGCCATCCTTTTTGATATAATTACCCTCGTCAGGGGCAGAGAGCATTGCTGGAGTGACCTTGCCATTGAAGGCCTGATTAATCAAGTTGTCGTTAAAGCAAGCCGACTCTTCGTGATGGGCAAATATAACATTGCCCGTTTGACCAAGAGGTAAAACATCATCAAAATTGTTATTCCAGAAAAAGGTTCTGTCCCATGAAATAAGCTTCGCTTGTGTGGGTCCTCCAGAGGAAAGAGCTTGGTCAAATGCAATGGCATTGGCCACCAATCCATCAAAAGCCGATTGAATATCCTTTAGTTTTAGTATGTCATCAGGAATTCTGTTTATAAAATTGACCTCATAATCCTGACCATCAAAGAGAATACCGGTGTGATATTCGTCAAGTGAGTTTTTGTTTAATAAACTTTGCTTTGATAGGGTAATATAATCTTTATTTTGAGCGATATGAGTTCCAATTGCTGAGTTTCTTCTTGCATAAGCAACATTCAGACTTTTTTCAATATCGCCATATTCGTTAACAAATACTGAAAAATGGTGATTGATTTTTGGATCATTTGCTTGTTGATCGTAGGTATGACTTAATGCTTCAGACTGGTAACTAAAAAAAGAAGAATCGAACTTTTTATTTTTGGGCTGTAGTTTTCTAATTCTATATGAATTTTGAGAAACTTGATAAGGATGCTCTGCCAACTTGCCTTCGGGAGAAGTGGCATATATTTCCTGACGAATAATTTTACCTGCCAGATTTCTATATCCCTGTTGAAAATCTTCTGATCCGAGAGCGTCTGTATTTTCAAATGTTTGAGCATTTAATATTTGATGCTTTAGGTCTTTATTATAAAATTGTTTTACTAGCTTTCTATCCCAACCAAAAATGCCATTGTGAATCCATGTTCTTGTGCAACTCGGTTGGGTATAGTTCTTTTCATGTGTGTAGGAAGCGTTTTCAAAAAGTTCGGTGTCATATTGTTCTACTAGACCGAATGACACAAAAGACCTCTCAATTCCATCATAATGACCATCATAGTATTTAAATTGAGTAGTAAAACGAGTGTTGGTTATATTGTCGATGACGATATTTTTATCCGCCACCGTAAAGTGAGATGGTATTTTTGAAATCCATGGATTGCTAGTTCTTTTTGCTTCCAAATAATGCTTGCCTGAATAACCATATATAATCTGCTCTTCTTTGCCCAATCCATTTTCAAGGGAGTTAAGGAGCCTGGGTTTGATACCGTTGGTTAATTCTAAATATTGAATTGAGGAGTTTTGGGTAAAATTCAAAGAATTGGACCAAACCAAACATGGCGTACCTTGACCAAGAAAATCCAGAACAATTGC
>CALCFH010000428.1 GCA_937900215.1 uncultured Cryomorphaceae bacterium | reverse complement strand
AGTAGACTGAACATAGAAACCTATGCGCACTACACCACTGTAAGCAGATAAGGGAACCGTAAACAACATAGGAGTTGCACCTAGGTTGTCGGTAGCATCAATAACTGCAAGAATACCCGAGCGATTCCAAGTTGTTCCATTGTCGGTAGAAATTACTACCATGATAGAGTCGTCTGGACTTAAAACACCGGTAACGGTTCCGCTGGAAGTAGTAATAGCAGACTGCCAACGAAGTTCATAGTTCATGGAAGTGCCAAGGTCTATGCTAGGTGTAACAATCCACTCCGACTGTAAAGTAGCAGCGGTTGGAATATTACAGCGGTAGGCTCCAGTAGTTCCATTGTTTGCCATTCCGTCGGTAAGCCAGTTCGAAGCGGTAGTGCTAGTGAAGGCAGTGGTGGTTTTACCTAATTTACCATCCAACTCTTGCCATCCTGGATTTACTATAGAGCCTGAAGCCTGAGTAAAGGCCTCTAAGAAATAAGGCGCGCGATAGGTGGTTGCGTTCACAGAAGGAGTAAACCAGCTGGTATCTAGATTAGAGCAAATCTCTCCTACAGAAAAAGCGTGGGTTGAATTGGCCATCAGTCCGCTAATAGTTGTAGTAGAAGAGGATACCGTGCTGTATACGGTAGGCATGCCCACAGCGGCTGGAACTCTCTTAACCACCCATTGGGTTGCAGTCATTGAACCTGGAGTCCATGCAAGTTGAACCGAAGTAGAACTTAAAGGAGTAGCGGTAAGAGCCGTAGGGAAGGCACAAGGAGAGGCTTGCTGAATAGATACATCATCGATAGCCATATCGCCCGTGAAATCGCCATTTCTACTTCCAGCAAATCGGATGGCAATGTTTCCAGAGTAGGCAGCCAAAGACACTGTAGCCAATGACCAAGGAGCTGTTTCAGAAATGTGCTGTTGTCCTTTTCTATTCCAAACATTCAGAACCCAGTTGGTGCCATTCCAAACATCCACACGCAGCCTGCCCATAGTGGCGCCGTACATATGATAGTAGAAAGAAAGTTGTGGATTGCTTAGGGAGGAAATATTGATAACCGGGCTTAAGGCCAAGGCGGTGTCGTTGGCTGTAGACGAAGTTTCTAGATAGAAATAGCTTCCACCTCCGCCATTGCCTGTAGCTGGGCCAGTGCCTGTTGAGCCAGTAGCTCCAACATTGGTTCTCCAGAAAAGGTTGGATACGGTAGGGCTCACGCCAAAATTCCAACAGTCTACTGTTCCAGTAAGGTTGGTAGCCATGGCATTGAAATTCTGAGTATAAGGAGCGTTAAACGCGTTACAAAGCGTAGTGAAATTAACTACCGCTGAATACGCGCTGGTATCTCCTACTCCGCAAATATTGGCTACATACAACTGATAGGCCGTGTTTGGAGTTAATCCGCTTAAAGCTAGTGCATTTCCGCTGCCTACCACTTTGGTTCCATTGGCCACCGTTGTGCCGGAAGGACCAAAAACATATACGTAGCTGGTGTTTATTCCATTTACTTGCCAAGTTAGATTAGCAGTAGTAGCGCTAACCGTTCCGGTGAAAGTGCTAGGAGCGGGGCAGCTAACTGTTGTAGTGAAGTTGAAAGGACCAACAACCGGTGAGTTACCCGAAGTGCAGTTGGATCTCAAATAATATTGATAGGAAGTAGTAGGAGTGAGGCTGCTCAGAACTACAAAAGTATCGGTGATTGCACTTGCAGTGGTTCCTGTACCTGGAGTAAAGCCACTGATTCCATATTCAATATTGTATGAAACCGCACTTCCGTACCAACGTACCGTTGCTTGACGGCCGAATGCAGTTGCACTAGCGAGAGCAGGAGGAGCGCAAGCGGGTGCAGCAGACATATTTACAAGAAAATCTTGTGTTTCTCCATAGGAATAGGTACCGCAAGCTAGATTCAAAGTAGAACTACCACTTTCGCGTAAAACAATACGCATAGCTGTAGTTCCTAGGCTTCCTGAGGCAGGTATAGCCAAATTAGCCGATAAGGGGGCGCCACTCGAAGAGTTGCCTTGAGCCACTAGTTCGGTTACTTCATCGAAGGTTAAATCCTGATTGAAATCGATATATACTTTTGAGTAGCTGGCAAAGGAAGATGCGCTACAAGTAAGGTAGTTTACTGTAATAGGTGTACCCACGGCATACTGCAGTTGGAAAGGCGCCAAACCCATATTGTTGGTATAGCTTGCGCAAGTGCTTACAGCGGGTACAGTCGTTCCACCTAACGTTATAGCTCCAATTTTAGAGTCAGCTGTACTTGTAGAGTTGGAAGCGCAATAGCCTACAGTGTAGCTTACTTTCTTCCAGATACTCTGATCGGTTGGAGAGCAAATGGCACGCACATAGAAATCATATGAAGAACCAAGGCTTAAGCCTGTTAGGGCTGCACTTGTAGCCGAAACCACAGCACCTGAAGTAGGAGACGCTGAACCGGCAGGGAGGTTAACATATTCAAAGCTAGTAGCCGATGGATGCGCCCAAGTAACATTGGCCGAAGTGGCAGAAGTAACGGTTGCCGTTACAGGATCAGGACTTGGGCAAGTGATTGGGTCTCCGATAAATATATCATCAATGGCCATGTATCCAGTAAAACTGGTACCTCTTGTACCGTCGAATTTTACCTTGATACTACCTGAATAGCCAGCCAGGGGAACAGTCACTTTTGTCCAAGGAGATGTAAGTGCCGTTTGCTGTTGACCCGTAATGGTGTAAACTGTAGTGTAGCCTACTCCATTGAAGACAGAAACCGTTAAAGTTCCAGTAGTTGCACCATACAAATGATAAAAGAAACTAAGTTCTCTATTGGCTCCTAAGTTATCTAAGGAGATAGAAGGACTTTCGAAACTAGACAAGGCACCCGTGGCCCCACCAGAAGTTTCCAAATAAATGTATTTACCTGCAACGGTTCCAGTCGTATTGTCAACAGCAGGTCCAGTGGCAGAAGAAGTGGTTTGTCCATCTTCTACGCGCCAACCTTGACTGCTTGTACTGGTGCCTACAGGAGTGCTGGTCCAACAGTTTGCAAAGGTTGCTAGACCGCTGTTTGGCAGTCCTTCCCAATCGGCTAAATAGGGAGCCAATGGGGGTTCAACAGGCGGACATTGTCCAAATGAGTTTCCAAGAATGCCGAACAGCATACTTAGAAGGAGTGAAACCCTTAAAGAAGGGTTGCCCAGTTTTCGTAAAAACACAAACGGTTTTACGAGAGTAGTTCTTGTCATTGAATTTCAGGTTAAGTTAGAAATATGACAGCAAGTGTAGAGAGCTTTTATATTGACTGATTATGTCCACAAAAAATAATTATTTGAGATTGAGTCATTTCGTAACTCTATCTAAATATTGGATTTAAGTTACTAATAATTAGGTGTTAGTGGGAATGTACTACAAAAGATGTCTGCTAGACCTTATATTGAATTATGTAAGCATATGTCCACGAAAAAAACCTTGATTTTGCTGAGATCTTTTGAATGGATGGGCTGTAATTAGATAGATGTGGTACTTGGAATTCATCAGAATCTTCTGCTAGATTTTTCTAAAAGTGGCCTTTAGAGTGAGTAAGACTGCTTTGTTTTTGGGGATGAATTTCGGGCTGCACTCTCGAGAGATTTTGAATGAACGGAAGAGAATCGAATTTGGTTTTTACTAAGAAAAGATGTTAGAAAGGCTAGGAGGGTTTGATTCTTTTTTTTGTTGCTCGCAAAGGCGCGAATATGCAAAGGTTTGATTCTGGCTGTTGTTGCTCGTAAAGGCGTGAAGATGCAAAGCTTAACTCTTTAGACTTGAGGATATGGACTATTCCTTCTTTCTTGTGGCTAATCTGTGGCTATATATTTTTAATGGAGAAGTATAAATCAAAAAAAAGCCGCCCCAATGGGGCGGCTTTAAAACACTTGAGAATACTAAGAATCTTTAGTTCTTAATAACTCTTTCTTGGTATACACCTGTAGCGTTAGTGATATTCAACATATATACACCTGAAGCGAATTCAGACATATTGATGTTTGCTTCAACTTGACCTACAAATTCTTGGTTGAACAATACTTTACCGTTCATATCCAATAGTTGGAGAGTTGAAGTTTCACCATTGATACCCACGTTCAACATAGAGTTGGTTGGGTTAGGATAAACCATGATTCCATTAAGTGAAGCGCTGCCGGTGTTGATGTCAGACTTCGCAGTAGTACATCCACCAGAACCATTGTAGAACCTACGCTCTGTACAAGTTACAGGAGTGTTGTAAACCGTTCCATTGTCGTTAACACGAGCGAATACAGCAAACTCATAGTTTGCCGAAGGATCGCAACTTCCGGTAAAGTTAACGGTTGAAGAAGTACCTGTAGTTAATGCAGTTTGTCTCCAAGAGGCACCCACATTTACCTGACGGTATTGCATTCTGTAGCCGATTAAAGTTACACCTGACCCAAGGCTAGGAGCAGTCCATGAACCTACGAAGGTTACTTGATTTGGCTTAGCCAAAGCGAAGTTACCTGGAGTATAGGGAGAACCAACGTTACTAACCGTTACGCTAGCAGAATCAGAGCAACCGGCAGCATCGGTAACCACCACTTGGTAGGTTTGCCCTTGCTGACCGTAAATGAAACGAGTGGTTTCACCTGTGTTCCACAAATAGGTCTTGGCTTTAAATCCACCAGCATCAATGGCTTTAAGAACAGCAGAATCGCCTGCGCAGAAAGGAGCAACCAATTGAATGGCACTCACAGTCATTGGCTTACAATCTGCAGCGAAAGACACAGGGCAAGAGTAATAGAAACTTCCATTTACACGAGCACCCAAGCGAACTTCATTGTCGACACCGGGAAGTCTTGCTATGAAGTTTTGACTAGTAAGTGCAGCGGTCCATGATTTTGGAGTAAACCAAGTATCGGTTCCAACTTCTCTTGTTTGAAGAACGAATAAATCGCCAGCACTAGTAGAGAACTGAACATTGTACTGGGCAGGTGAAGAAACAAAGTTTACACCGGAGATACTCACAGGTGCAAGGCTGCAATTCTCTGTAATAGCTACATTGTCGATAAACACATCGATATCTTCGTTGGATACGGTGCTTTCAGCATAGAAACCAATTTTAAGATTGCCGGAGTAACCGAAAAGAGGAATCGATACAGGCCAGCTAAGTACACCTGCAGGCTTATTGCCTTGGTGAACCTTGTAAACCACATTGGATTTGCTCCAAGTAACGCCATTATCTGTAGAAACGACCACCATAACGGTATCGTCAACACCCATAATCGCTTCAAGAGTAGAAGAACCATATTCTGTAAGACCTATATCAAAGCTAAGTTCGTACACAGTTCCGTTGTCTGGAACAACAATGGTTGGGCTGAACATCCACTCATACCTTCCGGTTGAAAAAATATTCATTCTTGCGGCTAGATCGTTGGTTACAAAATCGTTATTGAAGGCATTGCCAATCCAACTCGAAGAAGTAGAACTAAAAAAAGTAGAATCTGCAATTCTTCCTTTTCCTTCTGACCAAGTATAGCCCGAATTAAAATCTTCAAGGTAATTGGGTGCAAACCAAGTTTGGAATTGTACCGGACCTACCATCCAGCTGGTATCTCCGCTAGCGCAGATTTCACCCACTAAGAAGTCATGAAGGGTAGAGTGTCCTAAACCTGTTAAGGTAAGGGTGTCATTGCTAACCAACATACTGTTGTTTGCATTCCCAGCAAGACCGTACTGAACCACCCAATTGGTTGCCAAAGTATCTCCAGCAGTCCAATAGATAGTAGCAGAAGACTCGCTGTTAGCCCAAGAACCTAGGTTGGAAGGCACAGCACAAGGAGAAGGAGAAGCGATAGAGAAATCATCTATTGCCATATCACCTGTCCAGTCACCGTTTCTATTTCCTGCAAAACGAATGGCGATATCTCCGCTATATCCAACAAGTGAAACAGCAGCGGGAGTCCATGCAGCCGTTGTTGAAGTGTGTTGTTGACCAGATATGCTCCAAACATCTAAATCCCAACTTGAGCCATTCCATACATCTACTCTTAGGGTTCCCATAGAGGCCCCGTACATATGATAAACAAAGGCAGCCTCTGGATTTGAAAGACCATCGATGTTAATGATAGGAGAAACAGCATAAGCGGTGTCATCACCAGAGCTAGAAGTTTCTAAGTAGATATATACACCAGAACCACCATTACCAGAACTAGGTCCCGTGTTAGAAGAGACAGTTTGTCCAGATTTGGAAGCCCAAGTAACATTGGTTATCGTTGATCCAGAACCAAGATTCCAGCAATCCAAAGTGCCAGTGAAACCACTAGCTATAGAGTTGAAATTCTGAAAATAGGGTGCGGTATAATTTCCACAAGAAGTAGTGAAATTCACAGCTCCGCCCCAGTTACTCGTATCTGCTCCACAATTGTTTGCCACATAAAGAGTATAGGCCGTATTTGGATATAGACCGCTCACATATAAGCTGTCTCCAACACCATTCATAATAGTACCTGTAGTTGTAGTTACGCCTGCCGAATCGAGAATATAGATATAATCTGTATTGAGACCATTGGATTGCCAGAAAATTCCAGCCCAAGTAGTTCCTACACTTCCACCAAAATTGGTTGGAGCAGGACAACTAACTGTAGTTGCAAAGTTGAAAGGACCCGCCCATGCAGAAGAGTCTGAAGCACCACATAGAGAACGAATGTAGTACTGATAAGATGCCGAAGGCAATAATCCAGTAAGAGTAGTGCTACTGTCGTTGATAACAACTACCCTCGGTGAAGAACCTGGTACAAAACCAGTTGAATCATATTCAATCTCTACATTATTCGTGCTGCTTGCCCAACCAAGGGTAGCTTGATTACCAAAAGTAGATACAACCATATTTCCTGCTGGAGGAGCACAAGCTGGAGCTGCACTTATAGCTACGGTAATATCTTGAGTTTCACCCCAAGAATAGGTTCCGCAAGCTAAAGTACCTGCATTAGAACCACCTTCTGCCATAACAATACGCATAACATGATTGCCTACTATTCCAGTGGCTGCCATATTGAGGTTGGAAACCAAAGGCGAACCGGCTGTAACATTTCCAGATGAAATCATTTCAGTTGCCTCGTCAAAAATCAAGTCATTATTAAAGTCGATGTATACTTTGGCGAATGCAGAGTAAGAACCGCCGCAAGTTCCATAAGCCACACTAACATTCGATGGAATACCAAATTGTAGATTAAAGAGAGGGGCACCTCTTAGGTCTGTATAAGTTGCACAGGCTGTGCTGTTAATAAGCGTATCGTTGCCGATAATAATATCTCCAACCTTACTGTCATCTGTGCTTGTAGCAGAAGAAACACAATAGTCTAATAGTACACTGCTCTGCATCCAGATGGCAGAAGGAGATGCACCACATATACTACGTGCATAGACATCATATGAACCAATAGTTAGTCCACTTACTGTTGCAAAAGTATCTGCTGTGGCTGTTCCTGAAGCAGGAGTACCACTACCGGCAGCTACTAATTGATACTCATAACCGCCTGTTGCACCTGAGTTAGCACTCCAAGATAGAAGTACAGAGGTAGGTGAAGCTATGCTTGCACTTATTGCGCTAGGAGGCAAACAAGAAGGCGCTGCGCGCATATTAACAGTAAAGTCTTGAGTTTCTCCATAGCTATAGGTACCACAAGCCACCGTGCTTGTAGCACTTCCACCTTCACTTAGAACTACACGCATACGTGTTAAACCTAAAGTTCCGCTTGTAGGTAGACTAAGATTTCCCACTAGTGGTGAACCAGCGGAACAATTACCTTGACGCACGACTTCCGAGGCATCAAAAACTTGGTCTTGATTGAAGTCGATATAAACCTTTGCGTAACTGGTATAATTCCATCCACAGCTGGCATAGGAAAAACTAGAAGCTGCAGGAACTCCATAATTTATGGAAAAAGGGGTGAGAGCGGTGTTGTCGGTATATGTAGCACATGTAAGAACTGCCGGTATGACGGCACCATTTACAGCTACTTCTCCCAATTTGGAGTCACCAGAACTAGTTGCGTTTGAAGCACAATATTGCGCTAGAAGGGAAGATGAGCTACCTATTAATAGGAGTAGCACTAGGAAGGGAGAATAGAGCTTTTTGGTGTAAAGCTGCCATTTCCAACTTGAGTTGATTTTCTTCATTAGATATAAGGTTAAGATTTGAAGGGAGGAAGTTAAATGTTTAATATTAACAAAACAATAGCTTTTTATATAAAAGTATGATTTGCTTAAACAAGAAGGTTAGTCGGAATCTTTATGCCTTCATGAATAAAATGTGTTAGATTAAATATTAGGTTATTTGAATTGTATGGAGATATAATATTCTGTAAATCAAATCTGTGTAAATTATGTTGAGCATATTTTTCTCGTTTTGGCACAATTGCTACTTTTTTAGTGAAAAGTTTTTGTTTACAGATAGAAACTTAATGGGGCTATTGGGTAGTAAAAGTGTATACCTCCCATGGAAAGCAGCAGTTGATTTTTTAGAATGAGAATAGTGAATGGGCTGTTATAGCCGGTAATAAGCAAAAAAAAACCGCCCCATTGCTGGGGCGGCCTTTTATACTGAGAGTGTTGAGAATTAGTTCTTAACTACTCTTTCTTGATAGATGC
>CALCFH010000427.1 GCA_937900215.1 uncultured Cryomorphaceae bacterium | reverse complement strand
GGGGTACTTTCAGTAACATAATTGCCCCCATCTCTTATCCACAATTTGGTTTCAAGTGAATCAACCTTGTAGAGATTCAGAAAAGTACCAAAGGTGCATTGAATATAGCTTCGATTAGGTTTACCTAAACCCCAATAGTGACCAGGCACAACCAATATGGTATCAGCAGACTCTCTCCAAATAGTTACTATCTGGCCATCAGAAAACTCAAAGGTTCGCTTTTTAATAAGGTAATAAACTACAATGCCCATGAACGTAATGAAAAACACATACCTAAATCTCTTATTTGCCATCTCCTAGCTGCTGTTGTAGATTAAAATATCGTGTTACCATTATCCATCCATAGAATTGGGCATTTACTGTTGGTAGACCTTCTTCTGAAAATTTTCCCTGTTGGATAGACTCCAGCAAATTGAATCCAAACCTTGCTTTCGACCATGACAATCCTGCTCGACCAGCAATATAACCTGCGCCAATGTTTCCAATATCGCGAGCAGATGCAATTTTACCTCCAAGGCTCATACCTCTGTAGAGATATTTACGTTTCTCAATATTATTGTCCTCAATTCCCGAATCTTTTAACCCCCTTTTTTTGAAGTCATAATGACGTCCACCAAATCCATTGAACATATACGACCCTACAGAAGGGTCATCATTGTGGAGTTTAGATACGAATTCCTCACCGCTGTGATCATTAAGGTCAATTACTGCACCTTCAATAAATTTAGTTCCGTCGTCATTTGTAAAAGAATAAGCAGACACAGATTCACCAATTGATTGATCTGTAACAGAGTACGTACCATCTTCATTTTTCACAGCAACGTAGACATTTAAATCACCATCTTGAGCATCTCCACCAGCAACAACGGAATATGTGTCATCTCCATTATCCGTCACCCATGTGCTATTTCCATCCGGGTCTATAAATCTAATTGGATTGTTCTCCGTAAAAACATAGGGTGATAAGCTTGGATATTGACTAGCCATAGCATCCACCCCCAACCAAACACTCCATTTCGGATGATAATACCTCGCCCCATAATAATAATTCCCCGTTTCCGCATCCAACTCCTTTGCATTAAACCGATAGCCTGAACTAAAGCTGCCTTGGGTAGCTTCGGCTTGGGCGAAGCTTTCGCCCCAGGCGGTGTAGTGGAAGTACTGGTACGGATTGCCGGAGCGGTCGGTGATGAGCTCGTTGTGGCCTAGGTAATTGGGGTGGTACCAGTAAATGATGCGGTATTCATGGCACTGTATCTGACTTTCCTGTGCTGCCCAATACGGACTAATAGCACAGAGGCAGGCTTCGTATTCTTCGGTCTCATTGGTATACTCCTCGCATTCGCCCATGCTTTCTCGGTATTGCTCTAGGCTCATCTGCTCTGCATAGTTCAGCTGAGGATTCAAAAGAGCATTCCAGAAATTGGGATCGGTATTGATTTGCAAGGCATCCAACACAAATTCGAGATTGCTCCAAGCTGAGCTTGCCGCCAAAGGACCTGTGGTGGGGTAGTTGGCTGTGGTATTGGTTTTCTGTGGCTCTGGGTCGGGAGGCAAAGTGGGCGTGGTGGCATAGCCCCTTGGCTCGCTCGCCACTCGTTGAGAACCCATGAAATAGTGTTTGCTTACATCCACCCAATCGGAAAAAGGCGTAACCACATAATACGGATTCACATAAACGGTATACGATTCTAAGTACAAATCAGGATCTGTACTTTCTCCATTTACGGCTGCTTGGTTGCCTAGTATACTTGCCTTCATGATTCGCTCGCCCTTGCTATCGTAAAGATAGTGATGTATGCCCAAAGCGTTTTGAAGGAATACTAGCCTTCTTCAACAACAGATGTACCAATCAATGCACATGCTGAGTCTCTAAATGCTCAAATCAAACTCTTCAGAGCCAACCTCAGAGGCGTCAGCAACACCAAATTGTTCCTCTACAGACTTCAAAAAGTCTTTGCTTAAATTAAATCGCTCCCCAGAAAAAAGACCTGATCCGTTTTTATGTTCCTATTTTCTAAACTTTATGTAGCCACAAGAAAGGATTCTTGCGGCAGCGACATTCGCGCGGCAGCAGGGGTAAACTAAAACAAATAGCTGCTCTGTAACGGCCTTAAAAACAACAAAAGCCCCTACATCTCTAGAGAGGCTTTCGCTTTTCTATTCTCTTTTCTAAATACGTTGAAGTTGCAGTTGCAAACTCCAACGAGTGAGGGGAGCAATTCTGATACACTACTAACTAGTGAGTTAAATACATAATTGACATATGCAGTACGAACACTGTTTTAACATTTTTATTAGAAAAATCCATATGGCTTAATTCTGAAATAAATTTATCATGTAATGATGGAGGAATATCATATGTCAAACCTATTATCTCACCATACTCCGAAAAAAAACTGTTCGATCTACTTAATCTATTGAGCAACTCTTTGAAAAATGCTCCCTCATCTAGATTATAGAAATACACATTTTTATTCTTAATAAAATATTTCTGGT
>CALCFH010000426.1 GCA_937900215.1 uncultured Cryomorphaceae bacterium | reverse complement strand
CCCCTTTGTGTTGTATATGTATAGTTTTTGTAGTCTTATCTCCATCATTGTTTAATTCTGTGTTACTATAAATCGTCAAACGGACTTCTGATTTGTTCTATGCTTTTGCTGCTTACGTGTGTGTATATTTCTGTGGTTCTGCTGCTGCTATGGCCAAGCAATTCTTGTATATACCTGAGATCGGTGCCGCTTTCTAACAAATGGGTGGCGTAGGAATGCCTTAGCCAATGTAGACTTACGGGCTTGGCTATGCCTGCTTTAACTAGTGCTTGCTTGAGTACCGCTGCCAAACTTGCCTCGCTGTATTTCCCTCCCTTTTGGCCTTCAAATACATAGACTTTCGGACGGTAGGCTTTGTAATACGATGTCAATAATTCTATTATCTTCATACTTAAGGGTACTATCCTGTCCTTTTTACCCTTGGCACCGTGTATGTGCAGCAACATCCTATCTCGGTTTATGTGCTCAAACTGCAAGTCTATCAACTCGCTCCTGCGTAAGCCGCATGCATAAACTAAACTCAACATGGCACGATGCTTCAAATTGGTGGGTGCCTCCAGTATGCTTTTCACCTCCTGTTTGCTCAAAACATTGGGCAGTACTTTTGCTCTTTTGGGTCTATGTATTAATTCAGGGTTAAGACTCCGTTCCTCTAATACTTTCACGGCAAGTTTAATGGCGTTTACTACCTGATTCTGAAAAGATGCGCTATAACCTAAGGCCAGTATATACCCATTGTTGAAGTGTATAAGATCGTCGTTGTTCATCTCACTCAAAGTCTTGGGTTGCATATAACGCAACAATATACGCAGAGAGTCGGTATAGGTCTTTATGGTATTGTTGCTGTAGCGTTTCGATTTAAGCCAAAGCTCAAATTTGCCTACTGTGGCCTGGCCTGTTTCATCCAATAAAGGCAGCGAAGGAAGGTCTCGTTTAGGTTTTTTCTTCTCTAACGCAATTTTTTCACCTTTCTCTTTATCTATCTTAGATTTTGCTATCTGCTTTTTCAGAACAGCACTGAAATCTACATAGCCCACCGATCTAAATAAACGTACTATTTCTCTGAAAAGAACTGGGGTGTTCTCTACATACCAACATTTATGGCTAGCGCTGTATACTGCGCCTACTTCCTTTGCAAATACAATGTAGGATGAAAGGGGCTCAAAATAAAGCCCAAGCCAGGTTTTGCCACGGTGTATCAGCGGCTGTATTGTGAGAACAACAGAAGCGGTCATACGGCTAAAATAGCTATTTTTAAATCCTATTCATAAGTGAATCCTTAAATTATACTACGTAACACATTGAATAGAATGTATCATAAGTAGCTTTTTCCCTAATCATTGGGCTTGATACCAATACCGCATTCGAAATAATTCCGTGAGTTTTCCTACTGTTGAACCCTAGGCCTTATTCTATGCTCTTCACCCAAATAAGTATACTTATTGGCTCAGTGGCTGTATTTGCTGATGTTTGGTATAATCAATCGAAAGATCATGTCTCATTTTTAGTCAGTTTGAGCTCTTCTAGTTTTAGTGAATACACTTTATGGACAGGAGTTATTTTACGGAGTTTTTCTCAGGGTATTTGGAACAATCCTTCCAACAAAAAACCGGCTCACCTTTCGGTGGCCGGCTTTCTTCTTTAGCCCATTTCGCTGCTGCTTCCTCCCGATGCTGCGGGTGGCGAGCTGTTGCCTTCGCTGGCTGTTGGGCTCCCTGTGCCTGTTGATTCGCTAGGCTCTTCTTTCTTTTTGTAATACACGCTAATTTTCGTGCTTCTCACTTCGGCATATCCATTGTAGAAATCACGGTCGAGATCCATAAATACACGCATCTTCATATCCAGGCGGTCTCTGAGGAATTCTAAGAGCTCGTCTTGCTTGGTTTCTAGTTTTACTTTCAAGAGCTTCCTCTGCGTTCGGCGGTCGGAGGGAAGAAAACGGATCTTTCTAAAGCGCTCGTAGCTCTCTTGGGCTTTCGCTAGGCATGCTTTGGCGGTGGGATGAGAATCAAACTCGGCGGAAAATTCTTCTGCTTTGCTTAAAATGCTCTGCGCTTTTATTACCGATTTCTCTAATCCATTGCGCATTAGCTCTTTTAATGAGAGGTCTACCAAATAGGCGGTGTCTTCTTTTCCAGCCTCGCTGCTGAAGGCGTGCAATACGCCTGCTAATTGTACCAGGCGTTCGTTGAACTCTTCTCGCTCGTGGTCGCGTATTTCTCCAAAAGCTTTGGATAGGCTTTCGTAGTCTGCTAAGAGTTCTGAGATACGCTGCGTTTCTGAAATGAAGTGGTCTATTTCTCCACTTAATAAGGATTCATTTTCCCATTGGGCACGGTGTTCTGCCAAATGGCTGCTGAGTTTGTGAAACATTTTTTGTCTGTTTCTGTGTGTTGTGTTCATAATTTTTGAATTAAAATTTGAGCGTTTAACTAATAATTTGTCGTTTGATCAATTGACTCTGCAAAGGATTTAATTCCCCGTGAAAAAGCTTTCGCCATTTTGGCGAAAAAAAAATAAAAGTTTCGCCAATTTGGCGAAGGAAATCTCAAAGTCCACGCCAGCATTGACTTTCAGAAGGCTGCCTTTGCTTCCTTTTGGCCTCTTTGGCCTCTATTTTTTTGGGTTGGAGGGAAGAAAATGGACTATTGCAGTAATAAATACGGGTACAATGCTGCAGAAAAGTGTAGGTCTGCCTGCTCTAAAAAGGGTCTCTAGAATCCTTACGGGCTTTGAAGGCAATCCAACAGCCTTTGAATGCAATGGAACCGTCTTTGTTTACAAGCCTTGCATGCTTCGTTCGCAAAGCTAGCAGTCTTTGATCGCAATGCTTGCAGCCTTCGTACGCAATAGAACCGACTTCGAACCCAATGCTTCGCGCTTTGAATCCAATTCAACGCAAGAGGGCGCCAATGCTTCGCGCTTTCAATCCAATGCTGAGCGAATAGGCTGCAAGGCTTGCAGGCTTTGTTGCCAATGCTTCACTCTTTGAACTCATTGGGCAAAGACTTGGCTGCCATTGGAACCCAAGTTGCCTCCTATTGGGCAATGCTTTCAATCCAATGCCTAAGCTAGGCGCGCAAACGGAGTATGAATGAGCGCGAGCGGGCGATGCTTTGTTGTTATAGGTCTCATGCTTTGACGCCTATTCTTTGCGATGTGGTTGAAAGGCTGAGTAAAAAGTTGGCTTTTCTGGCTCTTTGCGCTCTAGTGGTGGAAGGGCTCTTTGCCATAGCAGACTAGGGAGGGGGGCTTTATATCAGTGCTTCTGTTCTTTCCCACCAAGACAGCGCTCAATCATTAGGCTGTTTTCTGCGGCTCTTAGCTTCAATTGCTGAAGCCATTGTTTTCGGAAGCCTTGTATAAGTCCAGGATTGCTAGAGTGAAGGTAATGCGCTCCATTAATAGCACCCAAGAGCAAAGCCTGATCACAGGTTTCCAGCAAGGCTCCATTGTTTAAATGCATAGCTTCAAAGCTCGCAATCAGGCATTCGCCTCCCTTGGTCTTTTGTAATTTGTTTTTCCACTCCTTTTGCTCTCCTTCCAGCCATTCAAAATGCTGCGCAATGCATTGGGCCCATTCAGAACGCAATTGTCCGCTCTCTACTTCCAACTTCAACTGAGCATACTGGGCTCCAAAAGCGCTTTCCAGCCAAAGCTCTTCCGATGGCAATGAGAGGTAATGCTCCCAAAGCTGAGTGGCCAAAAGATGGGTTTCATCCGACAGTTCCGGCAGCGATGGACTTGGATCTAAGGCCGCCCACTGCCTGAATTTGTAGCGAAGGGTAATGGGGTGACTGAGGAAGTAAAAGAAAGGAATGTCTCTGGCTACATAGCGAAAACGCATAGCCGATTGCTTGCTCGCCTTTTGAATCAGCTGAGTGGTGTTTTCTAAATAGCGATGAAAAGATTGGGCGTCTTTAAACTGATAGACCTGAATGACTTTTAAATGATGCTTAGGAAAAAGCTCTGCCGCCATCATAGCCGCCTCGGGTACACTTGCACAGAGCATA
>CALCFH010000425.1 GCA_937900215.1 uncultured Cryomorphaceae bacterium | reverse complement strand
GTGAACTTCACATCTAAAGAACTAGTATACAATGAACTAAAGGCAATCGTAGATTCTGAAAGTGGTCTCACTCGTGAGATTCTTGAAGAGAATATGGCTAAGTTTAGAAGCATTGGACCTGTTCCTAATGACAAGAAAGTGGTTGAAGAAAAGTTTGATAAACTTATATCAGAATCCTATACTAAGCTTAAAATTGATCGAAAAGAAGCATCGCGCCTGCAGTTTGAAAGCAAAGTGGAGATGTTATCCAACTCCGGCGATGATAGAGGTCTAGACAAAGAGCGCTTCCACCTTCAAAAAATGAAGGATGAGGCCAGCAAGGAACTCTTCCAGTTAGAAAATAATATTCAGTTCTTTAGAACAGGAAAGAAGACAAATCCGATGGTTCTAGAAGTGCAGAAAAAGATTGATTTTCAGAAAGAAAAGATTAAAGAGTTAGATCTAAAGTTGAGGGTTTTGAGAAATGCCTAGCGGTAGGTTATTGCATGAAGTTTAAAGTTAAAGCTCCGTTTGAGCCTACTGGTGATCAGCCTCAGGCTATTTTAGAATTGGTAGAAGGAATTGAACGGGGAGATCCTTATCAAACTTTGCTCGGAGTTACGGGATCTGGGAAAACCTTTACTGTGGCCAATGTGATTGAGAAGGTTCAGAAACCTACTCTAATCTTGAGTCACAATAAAACTTTGGCGGCTCAACTATACGGTGAGTTTAAGCAATTTTTCCCTGATAATGCGGTAGAATATTTCGTTTCATATTACGATTATTATCAACCGGAAGCCTATATCCCGAGCTCAGGAACCTATATTGAAAAGGATTTATCTATCAATAAAGACATTGAGAAGATGAGACTAAGTACTACCTCTTCCCTACTTTCTGGGCGAAGAGACGTCATTGTAGTTGCTTCGGTATCATGTCTTTATGGAATAGGAAATCCAGATTCATTTTATGGACAAATGGTTCAAGTAGAAATAGGTCAAATTGTTTCTCGAAACGCCCTTTTACATCAATTTGTTAGTGCCTTATATTCTAGAACGGAAGCCCTTTTTACACGGGGAAATTTCAGAGTAAAAGGAGACATTGTAGACATTTTCCCTGCCTATGCTGACATTGTTTATCGCTTCCATTTTTGGGGCGATGAAATTGAGCGAATAGAATCCTATCATCCTGAATATCCGAATGATACTGAAGTAGTAGACAAGGTTCGGATTTTTCCAGCTAATTTATTTGTAACCTCAAAAGACACTTTGAATTCAGCCATTCGTCAGATTCAAGATGATCTTGTTAAACAGCTTGATTATTTTAAAGAATGTGGTCGATTTTTGGAGGCAAAACGCCTAGATGAACGCACGAATTTCGATTTAGAAATGATACGAGAATTAGGGTATTGCTCAGGTGTTGAGAATTATAGCCGGTATCTAGACGGTAGACAGCCTGGAACGCGTCCGTTTTGCTTGCTTGATTATTTCCCAAATGACTTTCTCATGATTATTGATGAGAGCCATGTTACGGTTTCTCAAGTAAGGGCCATGTATGGAGGCGATCGCTCGAGAAAAGAGAATTTAGTAGAATATGGCTTTAGATTGCCTGCTGCTATGGACAATAGACCTTTGCGTTTTGAGGAGTTTGAGCAATTGCAAGTACAAGTAATCCATGTCAGTGCTACTCCTGCTGATTATGAATTAGAAAAATCAGAAGGTGTTGTAGTTGAGCAGCTTATTCGTCCTACAGGCTTATTAGATCCTATAATAGAAGTTCGTCCAAGTGAAAATCAAGTGGATGACTTGATGGAGGAAATACGCATTCGCACAGAGCTAGACGAGAGAGTCTTGGTCACAACGCTTACGAAAAGAATGGCGGAAGAGTTAACCAAATATCTAACTAGATATGGAGTTCGCTGCCGGTACGTTCATTCGGATGTAGATACCTTGGAGCGGGTTGAAATTATGCGTGATTTACGCTTGGGAGTATTTGATGTACTGATCGGTGTCAATCTTTTGCGTGAAGGCTTAGACTTGCCTGAGGTGTCATTGGTGGCCATTTTAGATGCGGACAAAGAGGGATTCTTGCGCTCCGAACGCTCATTGGTTCAAACGATTGGTAGGGCTGCTAGGCACATTAATGGAACGGCGATAATGTATGCTAATAAGATTACATCTAGCATGCAAAAGACCATAGATGAGACATATAGGCGCAGAGATATTCAAATGGCTCATAATCTTGCAAATGGATTGAAGCCCATGGCTTTAAAAAAATCGAGAGAGGAAATAATGGCTCAAAGTTTTGCTGCCAGTTCACGATCTGATTACAATCAGGATGTATCAAAATCTTCTCTTGCTGCCGACGAAGTTGCCATGTATGGAACTAAAAAAGACATTCAAAAACTAATTGATTCTACTCGAAAAGAGATGGAAAAATCAGCTAAGGCCTTAGATTTTATTCAAGCAGCTAGATTGAGAGATCAGTTATTGGAGTTGGAAGCCAAAAGAAGTACTTCAGATAAATAAGAGGGAATTATCTACTTGTGTTGTTCGCAAGAAATGCTCTGTCCTCCTAAGATCTTCATAAAGCACTCTGTCTTTTTCTAGCGGAGGAACAATTTCTCTGTAACTCTTTAAAAATTGCTCCAGAAATTCAGAGGTTTTTCTTCCACTCAGCCATAAAGCTTGGGAGGCATTCATGAGTTCAATAGCAAGAATAGATTCTACATTTTCAACTATTTTCAGAAGTTTTGTCGCAGAGTTTGCACCCATGCTTACGTGGTCTTCTTGATTGTTTGATGAAGGAATACTGTCTGCTGATGCGGGCATACACAATGCCTTATTTCTACTCGCAATGGAAGCTGCGGTATACTGGGGAATCATAAATCCAGAGTTCAAACCTGGCTTGCTAATCAAAAATGCAGCTAGACCTCTTGAACCACTAATTAGCTGATATACTCTTCTTTCAGAAATGCTCCCCCACTCTGAAACCGCTATAGCTAAATAGTCTAAAGCCATGGCAATTGGTTGTCCATGGAAATTTCCACCACTTAAAATAGCTTCGTTTCTAAATAAAGTGGGATTGTCAGTCACTGAGTTTATTTCATCCTCTACCACCTTCTGAACGTATTTTAACACTGCATGGCTGGCGCCATGAACTTGAGGAATACAACGAAATGAATACGGGTCTTGAACGTGTACTTTTTCTGAATGAAAAGTTGGACTATCCTCTAATAAATTTCTGATTCGCTCAGCTATTACTCTTTGTCCATCTTGCTTGCGAACAAGGTGTAATCGGGCGTCAAATGGTTCAGGACGAGCATTAAATGCGTCAATGGATAATGAAGCAATAAGATCTGCAAAATAGGAGATTCGGTAGGCTTTTACCAAAGCGTAGGCACCGATAGAGGACATAAATTGGGTTCCATTTAAAAGAGCAAGGCCTTCTTTCGGACCTAGTTTTCCCTTAAAATTTTCTTTCGGTTGAAAAGACTTAAAATCTGTATTATCTACATTCTTGTCCCAAATTTCTCCCATTCCAATCAATGGCAAGCAAAGATGTGCTAAGGGAGCTAAATCACCTGATGCACCCAAGGATCCAAATTCATAGACTACTGGAAGCATGTTTTCATTGCTCAGCTCCAACAGTTGCTCTACAGTTGAAACCTGTACACCAGAGAAGCCTTTTGAAAGTGAATGTGCTTTAAACCAAAGCATTAATCTGCTAATTTCTGGACTCAATTTCTCCCCGGTTCCCACTGCATGAGACATCACCAAATTAGCCTGCAGTTGATTGAGATCTTTACCCTCTATAGTGGTTTCACAAAGAGAGCCAAAGCCTGTATTTATGCCATAAATAGGTCGATCTGATTTTTCAATAAAATCCATCATCCAGTCTACACTCTTGGAGATTTCATCTTTAGCTTCTTTTGAAAGCTCTAAATGAAAGGGCTGATTTAAAAAGTCAGCAACCAATCCCAAATCGATATCTCGGTTGGGATGAATAGTAATAGGGGTAGTTTTCATCTGTGCCAAAGGTGAAAAAAACTAGCTAAACTAAAAATCCCGTGGGAATAAGAATTTGATTTTGAATAATACCCTCTGTTTGGTCTTGAAAATCTATGTTACAATCAAAATCTTGATCTACCCATAACTGCAATTTGACCATGATAGATTGATTGAGCTCTAAGGCAAAAGAAATTCCTAATCTACTAAGAGCTTGTGCATTGCACACTTGTTCATATTGATTTTTAATAGGAATGACGAACACCTTTTTTCCTAAAAAAAGGGCCTCAGCTGGCGATTCAAAACCTGCTGAACTCAACAATCCGATGCAAGTTCTAAGGCTTTCGATAAACAATGCATTGTCTACTGGGTGAAGTATCACATTGCTTTTTTCACAAATTGCTTTGACGCTTTTTGAAAAAACATGCCATTTAGTGCTTTTTAGTTGGAAGAGAATATTGAGTATTTCTTCGTCTTCATAGGCAGGAAGGTATACAGTATGATGCGTTCCTTTAATAGGCTTTAATGCCCGAATTTCTGAGCGG
>CALCFH010000424.1 GCA_937900215.1 uncultured Cryomorphaceae bacterium | reverse complement strand
CTAATTCTTCCGACAGTTACAGCAAAGTAGCGCAAATTGGCAATGTGATTATTGAAGATCATGTTGAAATAGGAGCCAATAGTACCATTGATAGAGCTACATTGGGTAGCACTATTATTCGCAAAGGTGTAAAGCTTGACAATCTAATTCAGGTTGCACACAATGTGGAAATTGGTGAAAACACTGTAATTGCTGCACAAACAGGAATTGCAGGCAGCACCAGAATAGGCGCAAACTGTATGATTGGTGGTCAAGTTGGAATTATTGGCCATCTGAATATCGGAAATAGGGTACGCATAGCTGCTCAAAGCGGCATAAGCTCAAACTTGGCTGACGATACCGTATGGCAAGGTTCTCCTGCTTTTGATCACAGAGATTTCTTGAAGTCGTATGTTATGTTCAGAAAATTGCCAAGCCTCATTCAAGATATCAAAGAAAAATTAAGCAAGCAGAATTCCTAAAATGAGTACACTCCAAACCACCCTACAGAAATCAGCCGAATTACAAGGTGTAGGATTGCATACAGGAAAAAATGTAATCATGCGTTTTTTGCCCTCGGCAGAGAACACGGGTTTTGTTTTTAGAAGAATAGATTTAGAAGGCAAGCCTGAGATAGAGGCTTTAGCGGTGAATGTTACTGCCACTGAAAGAGGTACTACAATATCAAAGGGAATTGCTGCCGTGCATACCGTAGAGCATGTTCTAGCCGCTCTTGTTGGATGTGAAATAGACAATTGCATTATTGAGTTGGATGGTCCTGAACCTCCAATTATGGACGGTAGCGCGCATGAATTTGTTCAGGCCATTTTGTCTGCTGGGAAAAAAGAGCAACTGAGTTCAAGAGATTATCTCATTATTAAGGAGATAACGCATTACTACGACCCGGAGAAGGATGTAGAAATTATTGCTATGCCACACGATAGCTATTCGGTGACGGTAATGGTAGATTACGGGACCAAAGTGCTTGGAAGCCAGAATGCCACAATGGCTAATATCTCAGATTTTATTCCCAATTTTTCTAAGGCAAGAACCTTTAGTTTCTTGCACGAGTTGGAATATCTGCTAGACAACGGACTGATTAAAGGGGGTGATTTAAATAATGCCATCGTTTATGTTGACAAGGAGCCCAAGTCGGATACCTTAGAACGACTAAAGTCGATTTTTAAAAAGGAGGATGTTTCCATCCGTCCAAATGGAATTTTAGACAACCTTGAACTACATTATAGCAATGAAGCAGCGCGCCATAAGCTGCTAGATGTTATAGGAGATTTAGCTTTAATTGGTAAGCCGATTAAAGGAAGAATTATCGCAACAAAGCCCGGGCACAAAGGAAATGCTGAGTTCGCGAAGATGCTTTTAGAGAGATTGAGAAAAGAAGGTAGAGTAGGAGCACCCGTTTACAACCCAGAAGCTGAACCAGCAATGGATGTAAATGCCATCATGAGTGTTCTTCCACACAGACCTCCCTTTTTATTTGTAGATAAGATCATGGAGTTGAGCGAAACCCATGTGGTGGGTATGAAGAATGTAACCATGAACGAGGCTTTCTTTGTGGGCCATTTTCCAGGCTCACCCGTAATGCCTGGGGTTCTGCAAGTAGAGGCCATGGCACAAGTAGGTGGAATATTGGCCTTAAGCCTAGTACCTGACCCAGAAAATTATCTCACCTTTTTCTTAAAAATCGATGGTGTGAAATTCAAACAGAAGGTAGTGCCTGGCGATACTTTGGTGTTTGATTTACGCATGTTGGCTCCAATGAGAAGGGGTATCATTAGTATGAAAGGCCAAGCTTTCGTAGGTAAAAAACTTGTCTGTGAAGCTGAATTAATGGCCCAAATTAGCAAATACAAATAGTAGTATGAATCAGCCGCTGGCTTATGTACATCCCTCCGCTAAAATTGCCAATACGGTAGTTATTGAACCTTTTACCACCATCCACAAGAATGTTGAGATAGGGGAAGGCACTTGGATTGGAAGCAATGTTACAATTATGGAAGGTGCGCGCATTGGAAAGAATTGCAGCATTTTTCCAGGCGCTGTAATTTCAGCCATTCCACAAGATTTGAAATTTGAAGGAGAAGATAGCCTTGCGGTTATTGGAGACGGAACTACTATACGAGAATGTGTTACCATTAATAGGGGCACTAAAGCCAATGGAAAAACAGTCATTGGTAAGCATTGCTTGATTATGGCCTACGCGCACGTAGCGCACGATTGCGTTATCGGAAATCACGTGATTTTGGTAAATGGAGTTGCCTTGGGTGGGCATGTAGAAATAGACAATTGGGCAATTTTAGGTGGATTGAGCGCTGTGCATCAGTTCATACACATAGGAGCGCATGCTATGATTGCCGGAGGATCTTTGGTGAGAAAGGATATTCCGCCCTATGTGAAAGCTGCCAAAGAACCGCTTTCGTATGTTGGAGTGAATTCTATTGGTCTAAGAAGAAGAGGCTTCTCTTCGAATACGATCAATGAAATCCAAAATATATACCGCATCCTTTTCCAAAAGAATTTCAATACTACTCAAGCAATTGAGATCATGGAAACGGAATTGTCTGCTACACCTGAACGCGACGAGATTCTCCAATTTATTCGCAATTCTCAGCGTGGTATAATGAAAGGATTCATGCTCACTAAGAATGTGGGTTAAAGCCCAAGATTTAGTTCATAAGTTCGGTAGACAAATTGTTGTAAATAAGCTCTCTTTTCATCTACCTAGTGGTTCGCGTACTGCCATTGTTGGAGGCAATGGCTCTGGAAAGTCAACGCTGTTAAAACTACTGATTGGCGCGTTGCGAGCTCATTCTGGAAACTTAGAATTGGGAGTACAGTCAAAGGTTTTTTCTTCGGAAGAACTGCCCTTTAAAGTTTCATTCACTGGGCCTTATGTTGAGCTCATAGAAGAGTTGAGCTTAAGAGAGTTGGTGCACTATCACGCAAAGTTCAGACCTTTTCAACAGAATCTGCAGCCAATAGATGTTATTGAGATAATAGGATTGGATGCGGCAAAAGACAAAAGATTGCAGCATTTTTCTAGTGGAATGAAACAAAGGGTAAAGTTGGCCTTATGCCTTCTCTCTGAGTCCGAAATGGTTTTGCTGGATGAACCCGTTTCAAATCTAGACCAAAATGGCATTAATTGGTTTCAGAAATTGCTGCAGACTCAGCTTAGAAATAGAACTTTAGTTGTGGGATCGAACCATATTTCTTCTGAGATATTCTATTGTACGGAGCATATAGAGATGGGAAAATAGTCAATAGACTAAACCATTGAAAATTTTTATTTTTTTTAGATGGATGGATTGAATTCAAAAACCCCATTTTTCAACTAAATGAAAAAAGGGGATGAGTACACTATGAAATAAGGTCTTTCTAAGAAAAGAGAAGCTTAAACCGACCCATCTTTGATCAAATCTACAATATCTGGATCTAGAAGAGTTGAGGTATCACCCAAGTTGGAAGTATCTCCTTCGGCCACCTTTCGGAGAATTCTACGCATAATTTTACCCGAACGGGTTTTCGGTAATCCAGGAACGAATTGAATCTTATCTGGCTTGGCAATCCTGCCAATTTCTTCCACCACACATTCTATTATTTCTGCATAAACGTTCTCTACTAATTCGGTTTGATCTCTTAGAATAACGTAGGCATAAATGCCTTGTCCTTTAATGTCGTGCGGATATCCAACTACTGCTGATTCAGCTACATGAACGCATTTATTAATGGCATTTTCAATTTCAGCTGTCCCAAATCGGTGCCCAGAAACGTTTATTACGTCGTCTACTCGTCCTATTATTCTGTACATTCCTTTTTCATCGCGCTTGGCTCCGTCGCCAGTGAAATAATAGTTCTTGTAATTTGAAAAGTAGGTCTGTCTGCAGCGTTCATGGTCTCCGTAAGTAGTTCTCAGGATGCCGGGCCAAGGAAATTCAATACATAAGTATCCTTCAACCCCATTGCCTTCGAGTATTTTTCCTTCTTGATCTAATAGAACAGGATGAATTCCAGGCAATGGAAATCCGGCGTGACTGGGTTTCATTGGAGAAATAGAACCCAATCCGCTAATCATAATTCCGCCCGTTTCAGTTTGCCACCAAGTATCTACAATGGGGCACTTTTCTTTGCCGACATGAATATTGTACCAATGCCAAGCCTCTTCGTTAATGGGTTCTCCAACAGAACCTATAAGCTTTAAG
The DNA here is from genome assembly GCA_937900215.1 of uncultured Cryomorphaceae bacterium. Classification (GTDB taxonomy): domain Bacteria; phylum Bacteroidota; class Bacteroidia; order Flavobacteriales; family Schleiferiaceae; genus RFXV01. The sequence goes on along the minus strand of CALCFH010000424.1, from coordinate 3,660 downwards.
GAATCTAGACTATAGGCGAGTACGTGATCTTCACCTGCAGCCATGAGAGCTCGAATGGCAGTTGGGGCGGTATAAAACTGATTTACACCGTACTTATCACAGATTTGCCAAAAGCGTCCCGGGTCAGGATACGAAGGAACTCCTTCGAACATCAAGCTGGTTGTGCCATTCAAAAGTGGACCATAAAGGATATAGGAGTGCCCAGTAACCCATCCTATATCCGCCGTGCACCAAAAAACATCGCTCTCTGAGCACTGAAAGACATTTTTAAAAGTATATCCAGCATAAACCATATAGCCGCCACAAGTATGCACAACTCCTTTTGGTTTACCGGTTGATCCGGAGGTATAAAGAATAAAAAGTAGATCTTCTGCATCCATTTCCTCCGCAGGACAATGCTTATCCACTAGAGGAAGCTCTTCATGGAGCCAAACATCTCTGCCAGGTTCCATATTAACTGCCCATTTGGTTCTCTCCGTTACGATTACTTTTTTAACAGAATGACAAAGTTCAAGAGCTTCATCTACAATGCGTTTAACCGGAATTTCTTTGGCTCCTCGGTATAGTCCATCGGAGGTTAATACCATGCAGGCCTGCGCATCGTTTATTCTGTCTGCAAGCGCATGGGCAGAGAAGCCAGCAAAAACAACAGAATGAACCGCACCTATTCGAGCACATGCAAGAACGGCAATGGCGAGTTCAGGTATCATGGGCATATATAGTGCGATGCGGTCGCCTTTCTTAGCGCCATTCTTCTTTAATACGTTGGCGTACGAACAAACTTGTTCGTATAACTCTCGGTATGTGAGTCTTATATATCTTTCTTTAGGGTCATTGGGTTCCCATATTATGGCCAATTTATTACCGCGCTCTTCCAAATGCCTATCGAGGCAATTTTCTGTAATGTTTAGGCTAGCGCCATCAAACCAGCGGACTTTTGGGTCGGTAAAATTCCAATCTAGGACTTTATTCCATGGCTTTTTCCAATTAAATTCATTTGCAATTTCAGACCAAAAACCCTCTGGATTGGATTTGCTTTCAGCCTGGGCTGCATGATATTGTTCAAGTGATTGAATATGATAATGGCTCATAGGTTTATGATAATTCTGTTTTAACTGACATTTCACACTAAGAACAGTGCTAGAAAATGGCGCTGCGCTAAGGTGAGGGAAATTAAAATTTATCTCCGTGTTTGGAAAGAAATGGATCAATTAAATCAAATAAATTCTGCAATCAATCAGAAAAACACAAAAATATGCTGCTTAGGGAAAAGGAAAGAAAGTGTTTGAGGCTCACATAATTCAATAAAGCAGCGCAAAATGGATTACAAGAAAAATAGAATTTGAGCACTAAAAACTATGATTTTTCTTCTTTACGAGCTTGCTTGTGAAATTCTTCGAGTATTTCATTCTCAGGTATTTCTTGGGTATCAGAATCCTCTAAAGGTATACGGTACGGATCAAGATCGAAATACTCATCTATATACTGGAGCTCAATATTTATTTCTCTCATATTGAAGGCCAATGGATCAAAGTCTTCATATGTATCATCGTCTCCTTGAGAATACACAACAGGCTCGATAGTGGTTTTTCTATTTTCAATATACTGGTTGAATGATTCTATACTTTCGGCGAATTCAGGCGGACAATTTCTTTCTCCCGCAATGCAGACAGGATAACGAGAGTTTTTGTTTTTGGTCAGGATGTTTTCAATGTGAACAATGTGCTTCCAGTAATCGAAAGAACAATGATAGTAATGGAAATTCTTTGTTCCCATATGCAATATCTCCGATATTTTCACTTGACTATGGTGGTAGTTCCAGAGGTCGTCCATAACTAATTTTCTATCAGTAATGCCTTTAGACGGATGACTTTCTTCAAAACCATAATGTGCATAGTCAGGCCAGTTCATAACGAGTTCAATGGTGGCATGCAATTCTTCGAAATTGCGATCGCTCTCTATTAAAAATCTCCTCCAGATTAATGGTTCGGAATCAGCGAGCTCAACCTTTAACTGAAAAAGAGTATTAATGGAATGAAGCATTTGAACATAGAATTTTAATAAATAGCAAAAAGAGAAAGTCGAAGCCATCGACTTACAGTTGCGAATTGATTAAAAATTAAGGCTCACACCAAAGGATCATACGGAATTCGCAAAAGAAATCTACGATGGCTCCTCGTCAAATCCGAATTCGTTAAAAAGATCATCAATATCATTGCTGTCGTAGTCATCGTCGGCATCATCATCATCAAAAGAATCAGAATGCAGTCCACCCTCGACTTCTGTAGGCATACTTCCGAAGCTGTAGATTAGTGGATTGGCCGTAGCATCTACTTCAGAGAGTTTAATAGTTTCAATGAAGAAGGCCTGCATAGTAATAAAATCATAGACCCATATGGCTCGACTTCCTTTCTTAGGAAAGAGATCAATCACAGTTGAGTTTTCCATGCTGCGCGCACCGGTGCCTTCAAAATCAATGAGCGGTATTTCTTCGCCCTCATTCCAACTATCGTCTGAAAAGTAGAAGGAAGCCATATCGCCTCCGTCTAAATCAAAGACCGTCAGAAGTAACTTATTTAAATCAATAAGACCCATATCTTCAGAAACTTGTATGTCTCTGAAGACATCTTTTTCTGAATTTAGAATAGCGCGAAGGATGTGTCCTTTAACCATGATGTTCTTTTGGTTTTAATCCTAATTCTTCTCCTTTTAGAATCATATATTCATATGCTTCCTCTTCTTTATTGGGAATAATACCATCTAAAATAGACTCCCGAATGGCATTTTTTATCATTCCTATTTCTTTGCTTGGACCAATTCCAAAAACGGACATAATCTGCTCACCACTGATTGGAGGTTGCCAATTGCGAATAGCGTCGGACTCTTCTACCTCTTTAAGCTTTTGCCTGACGTTTTCGAAGTTTTTAAGGTAACGCGATTTTTTCTTCGAATTCTTGGTAGTGATATCTGATTCGCACAAAATCATGAGATCTTCCAACTCATCTCCAGCATCGAACAGCAATCTTCTGACTGCAGAATCGGTAACCTCTTCTTGAGAGAGAACAACGGGTCTTGAGCTTTGTTGAACAATCTTTTTCACATAACGCAAGGGCTCGCCCAAGGGAAGTTTTAGTCTTCGGAAAATAGCCGGAGTCATTTTTCCTCCTACGAATTCATGGCTATGGAAAGTCCATCCAACCTTCTGATCAAAGCGTTTTACAACGGGTTTACCGATGTCGTGCAACAGGGCTGCCCATCGTAACCAAACATTTTCTGAGGCCAAGGCCACATTGTCTACTACTTCTAAAGTGTGGTAAAAATTGTCTTTATGAAGCTTTCCTTCAATTTCTTCAACTCCTTGCAATGCAGCAATTTCTGGAAGAAAAATGTGAATTAATTGGGTCTCATACAGCAGGCCTAATCCGACACTCGGTTTTTGGCAGCGCATAATTTTCATCAATTCTTCGGTAATGCGTTCTGCACTCAGAATTTCCAATCTATGGGCATTTCTCTGTATTGCAGAAATGGCCTCGTCATCGATTGAAAAATCCAATTGATTGGCAAAGCGAATTGCGCGCATCATTCTCAGCGGATCGTCTGAAAAAGTGGTGTCTGGATTTAGAGGTGTTTTCAAGAGTCCTTGCTGCAAATGCTCAAGCC
>CALCFH010000423.1 GCA_937900215.1 uncultured Cryomorphaceae bacterium | reverse complement strand
GGGGGAATTATTCGCCTTTTTAAAGAACTAAATCGAAAAGAAAAGTTCGACTGGGTTGTAGATCTTCACAATGTAATGCGGTCTGAAATTCTTTGTAAACTCTTCGATTGGTTCTCCAACGCCCAGATTGCCCGATACGAAAAAGACCGCTTTGGGAGGAAGGGATTTACTCGACTGGAAAATAAGAACCGAACACCATTAGTACATACTTCTGAAGGCTATAGGCGGGTTTTTGCCTCTATCGGATTAGACTTTGAACTCAGCTATCCGATTGAAGCAGAGAACTTAAATCCAAGTACTAAAAGGAAAATAGGATTTGCACCTATAGCATCCAATCCGCAAAAAACTTGGCCATTGCATAAATCCCGTGAACTTTTAGAAATTCTAAACAAACATGAAATTGCAGTAGAATTATATGGCGGTCCGGATGAGCAAGAATGGCTTAAAACATTAGAAAAAGACTTTCAATGGGTTAATAGAGTTCAAGTTGGTAGTCTTAAGCAAGAGATTCAGTCTATGCAGGAACTTGAACTCATGATAAGCATGGATTCTGCCAATATGCATATAGCTGCCATTCAAGGAATACGCACTCTTTCAATTTGGGGAGCCACGCATCCGGACGCAGGTTTTGCTCCATTAGGTAAAGGCCATGTATACGCTCAGGTTGCCGTTGAAGAACTAGACTGCAGACCCTGTTCTGTTTTTGGGAGCAAGACTTGCTTCAGAAAAGACTGGGCTTGCCTTAATATATTAAATGCAGATACTGTTGCACAGCAAGTTATAGAAATGTTAGCCCAAAAGCCTAGCACGGTATAATGCATTAAACTATTTCACACCTTTGCTTTCTTATTCGATAGCACATTTCTACGGAACCCAATGAAATTTAGCATTCATGCCATTCGAGAATACATAAATATTCGCCTTTACGATCACAAAGACAAAGTGATTCATGGGTTGCGTATTTCCAGTATCCTTATTTCTTTAATTGCCTTCTTAGCGCTGATTTATTATCACGGGGTACAAGTTTCTGCCATCGAACGCATATGGATTGCGCGCATTATTCGACTTAGTTTAGGCTTTTACGTCTTTAAATACTTTGTTCGCATTTTTTACGATTTCCATCCAAAAAGATTTATAAAATCTACTTGGTTAGAAGGTTTACTCATCTTGCTAATTGTTCTCAACGCATTTAGTAGATACGCCTTCAATTATTTCATTATCAGTTCGTTTGGAGAATGGCTTGGATTTAAATCACTTGATGACTTCTTACTTATTTTCATTCAGGTTTATTTGCTCTTCATTGTTGCTCTGGAAACAGGTAAAGCCAGTCAAGTGCTTCCAAAGTTCAATATTGGTCCGCCCAAACTACTCACCTTTTCATTTTTAGTGTTAATCGCCGTGGGAACAGGTCTTTTGATGTTGCCAGAGATGAACACAAGCGGACAAATCAATTCTTTCCAAACCGCCTTATTTACCTCCATCAGCGCTAGTTGCGTAACCGGTTTAAGCACTGTAGATGTGGCTAGTTTTTACAGTTCAAAAGGTCACCTTGTTATAATGTTGCTCATACAGCTAGGCGGATTAAACATCATTGCCTTTGCCTCTGTATTTGTGCTTTTTACAAAGAATGGATTCGGAATAAAACACACCAGCCTACTTCAGCAAAACTTCAATATTGAAACCTTAGATCAAACGGAGGCAATGTTCAGAAAGATATTTTCCTTCAGTCTTATCATTGAGGCCATTGGTGCAGTTTTACTCTTTTTTAGCTGGGGTGATATGGAGTTCTCTCATTTCGGACAAAGGCTTTTCTACTCCGTCTTCCATTCTATATCAGCCTTCAATAATGCAGGCTTTTCGCTCTTTTCAGAAGGATTGGCCACACCCCTTTTACAAATGCCTAGCCTTCAACTCATCATTGCTCTGTTGATCGTATTTGGCTCCCTTGGCTTTCCTGTCTTAGGCGATCTACTTTCCATATCAACCCTAAAAGAACGCTATCAAAAACCCTGGGTTCATTTGAAGGTACAGACTAAAATTGCCCTCTATAGCACAGTTTCTCTCATTCTTATTGGAGCCGTACTTTTCTTTCTTATCGAGAGAGATGGGGTCTTATGTGAAGAGAACTATTTAATGCAATTCAGCCATAGCTTCTTTCAATCTATTACAGCTAGAACGGCTGGCTTTAACACGGTAGATTTTAGTCTACTTAGCACCAGCACTCTACTACTGATGATTCTTTTAATGTTCATCGGCGCCAATCCGGGTTCAACGGGTGGTGGAATTAAAACAACCACTTTTGCGTTGGTACTTTTATCGGCCTACTCTACTATTCGGGGAAAAGAGCGCCTAGAAGTTTTCAAGAGCACCATTCCTTTTGATTTGTTAAACAAAGCCGTATCTATTTTCCTCTTTTCATTGAGCCTCATCTTTCTAGGATCTTTTCTACTGAGCCTAACAGATAGTCAAATTCCACTAGATCAGTTGGTTTTTGAACAAGTTTCTGCCTTTTGCACCACAGGATTGTCAACAGGTATTACTGCAGATTTAAGTCTAGGCGGACAAACCATCATTATGTTCTCGATGTTTATTGGCAGAATTGGAACCCTTACCTTGGCATTTGCATTGAGTAATAGACGAGAGAGCAACGATTACAAATACCCGAAAACCAATGTTATGGTGGGTTAAGAAAAGTGACTCATCAGAATTGAAGCCGCTATAGAAACGTTTAGAGACTCCATACTGGAATTCTTATGCGCAGGAATTTGAATTGAATCTTCTATTTCCTTCCGTACAAAAGAAGAAATACCCTTTCCTTCATTTCCGAGAACAATACCCATTGGTCTTAAATCGGCTACAATTTCCTTATACGGAATTCCATGCATATCCGCTGCATAGATCCTTCTATTCTCTACTTTCCAACGGGCAATGATATCTGCTGCCACTGTTTCCTCCACCTCCACCAAAGCAACAGAACCCATACTGGCCTGTACTACTTTTGAGTTAAAACGATCTACAGAAAGTAATGAGCAATAGATTTTTTGCAATCCAAACCAACTGGCTGTGCGCAAGATGGTGCCAAAATTACCTGGATCTTGAATGTCTTCAAAAAAGAACTCAAGCCTTTGAATAGTGTCTAGTTCAGGAAAGCTCGGTTTCTTAAATATGGCCAATAAACCCGAAGGATGATCTAATTGACTAATCTCTTTAAAGGTTTTGGCATCGGTTTTTTTTAGGTGGATGTAATCTGCATGTTCAGCAGTGCTTACCACTAGAATAGGCTCTAATCCACAAACTACAAACTGACGGATGAGTTTTTCTCCTTCAGCCATAAACCAACCCAAATCGTCGCGATTTTTCTTCAGCTTTAGCGATCGAATTCGCTTAATATCTGCCTTGCTTAGAGTGTCTATCATAGAATTATCTTCGCAAGGTACTATATGCATTCTCAAATTAAATCACATAGCTTTCTTCTGATAAAGCTTCTTCTGATCCTTTCGATCTTAAGTGGCTGTTCTTTGGTAAAATGGGTGCCAGAGAATCAATTGTTGCTCATGGAGAATGAGCTCTTTGTTGACAATAAAAAAGCGGGTTCTGAAATGCGGGCCATAGTGAAACAACAACCCAATGAACGCTTATTGGGTGGCCCACGTCTGTCTCTTCAACTGTACAACTTCGGAGATCCAAAAGCAGAAAAAGGCCTGAAAAAATTCTGGATAAATATTGGTGAACCGCCCATCATAATTGATTCTGCATTGGTTAACACCTCTGCACAACAATTGGGAGCCTACCTTTTTAACAAAGGTTATTTTGAGAATGAATCGCATTGGGAAATCAATAAAAGTGGAAAAAAAAGAGCCAAAGTTCGATATGAATTGTACCGCGGACCGCGCTATTATATCGATACTGTATCCTATGAAATCAATTCTCCTGAGATTGAAAAATGGGCCAATATTTTTATGGCAAACAGTCTCTTATATGTTGGGATGCCGTATGATGCGCAACTAATCGACAAGGAAAGAGAGCGAATTGCAAGCTTTTTAAGGGAAAATGGCTTTTTTGCTTTTCCAGTAGAAGGCATTCGCTATGTGGCGGATACAACAGGTTCTGATAAATCAGTTGAACTACTGATGCGGATAGACGATCGAATTATTGAGGCGAAAGACTCTATATACACACGACCGTATCTTCCCTTTTCTATTAGCCGTGTAT
>CALCFH010000422.1 GCA_937900215.1 uncultured Cryomorphaceae bacterium | reverse complement strand
GTACTTAAGAGTAAGACTAGAAAAAGAGAAATTGTTCAAGCCAGACAGCTTGCCATGTACTTTGCAAAACAGCTTACTAAGAGCTCTTTGGCTTCTATTGGTGCCCAATGTGGAAATAAAGATCACGCCACGGTTCTTCATGCGGTTCGTACTGTCAATAATCTTGCTGAAACCGATAAGCGTTTCCGTCTATATGTTGACGATTTGCGTAAAAAATTGACGCTGAGTTAATGGCGAAAAAATTCAAAGGAAAGGATACGAGTGAGGGTGGATTTGTCTTTTCTACCAATCGCGACTTTGTCTTTGAATCTGGGGATGAAGAGCTTGAGCTTTCTGGAAACAGGCAAATTCTTGAGGCTCACTTAGAGAAAAAAGGTAGAGCTGGAAAAACAGCTGTTATCATCAAAGGTTTCCAAGGAAATGCCATTGAATTGGCCTCATTAGGTAAAGATTTAAAGTCGCACTGTGGAACCGGTGGCTCTGTAAAAGAAGGAGAAATCATTTTACAAGGCGATTGCAGGGCGAAGGCCATTGCCTTTTTACAAGGCCTTGGTCATACAGTTAAAAGAGTGGGCGGCTAAACTCTTATCTCGGCTAAAACCCTTTTGTATAGGTCGATATACATGGGTACAATATTTTTAATGTCAAACATTAGTGCTTGTTCATAGGCAGATTGCTTGAGTTTTTCATGCAACTTTTCATCCTTAAGCATGGCAATTCCTTTTTCAGCTAATCGTTGAACATCTCCAACATTGGCAGTATAACCAGTAACGCCATCTATGTTCACTTCGGGTAATCCGCCTGTATTTGTAGACAAGACAGGCACCTTTGCGGCCATCGCCTCTAGTGCGGCCAATCCAAAACTTTCTTTTTCAGAGGGTAAAAGGAAAACATCCGACATACAAAGCACCCGTTCTATTTCATTGGTTTTACCTAGAAATATAAGCTGATCTAAAATCCCTAAATCTCTCGCCTGCTCTTCTGCTTTTTGCCTTTCAGGTCCTTCTCCAAGAAGAACCAACCGAGCGGGAACTTCCTTTTGTATACGATAGTAAATGTCTACCACATCACCAATTCGCTTGACCTTTCTAAAATTTGAAATGTGCGTTATTATTTTTTGACCCTGCGGAGCCAAATTAGCCTTCATGCAATTCTTTTCTCCTTTATATAGGTCTAAATCAATGAAATTTGGAATAACTTCTATGTCCTTTCTAACGGAAAAGAATTTTATAGTTTCGTACTTCAAACTATCTGAAACAGAAGTTACTGCGTCTGAATGATTGATGCTAAAAGTAACGGCTGGTTTATACGATGGATTCTTTCCAACCAGGGTAATATCTGTACCATGAAGGGTAGTAATAACTGGAATATACAGACCTTTTTCCTTCAAAATTTCGCGAGCCATATAGGCTGCATAGGCATGTGGAATGGCATAATGCACATGTAAAATTTCTATTCCCTCATTTAAAACGGTGTCTACCATTTTACTCGATAAGGCCAATTCATAGGGCTGATATTGAAAAAGAGGATAATCCTCTACATTGACTTCATGATAGTAAATATTCTCTTCAAGAATATCAAGCCTAACAGGTTGACTGTAGGTAATGAAATGAACTTTATTACCCAGTTTTGCTAAAAACTTACCTAGTTCTGTGGCAACTACACCGCTTCCGCCATATGTAGGATAACATACAATTCCAATAATCATTTTAGTTCACCCATTTTATACTTTTCTTTCTTTTCTACTTCTCCCCCTGCATTGTAATACACCCATTTCCCGTTTTTTTCATTGGCTAAAAATGTACCTTCTACTCTTAATTTCCCATCCTCGTCGTATTCTGAATGAATTCCTTGCTTCTCATTGTTTACATAGGTAGTTGAAGACTTTATTCCACCTGATTCGTAGTAATAGAGAACACTGCCATTTATTTTCCCCATTTCATATTGATATTGAGTGGCCTTGGTACCATTCGTAAAGAACCACTGATATACTCCATCCTTTTCGCCATCTACATACGTTCCCATTTCTTGAATCCTTCCATTTTTATCGAACATCTGAAGCTCCCCATGGAGTACACCCATTTTATAACTTCTTTTGGACTGAAGCTTACCATTTCCATCATAGATGTATTGAATTCCCGTAATGGTGTCATTTTTAAACTGATTCCTAGAAATCAAGCGACCTTGTTGGTTCCATTCTAATTGATTTCCATTTCTCCATCCATGGGAGTATTCGATGACAGACTTAGGTGAGCCTTCCTCATAAAAAATAATCCAAACTCCGTTTGGTCTCCCTTGCTCATCAGTAGGTTTAATGTCGTCTTTAGATTGACCAAAGGCACTAATCGACGATGTGAATGTCAGAATAGTTAAGAGTGTATTGAATCGCTTCATTTTTCTATTGAGTTGTATATGATTTCCTGAATATTGGTTCTAAGGTTTGAACGTATTAAGCGCGTATTTTGTGCGTCAGGATTCACCCTATTGGACAAGAAGATGTAAATTAATTCAGACTGAGGATCTACCCAAGCCATGGTACCGGTAAATCCAGTATGACCATAACTAAGCATACTTACGCAGGTACAAGCCGGACCGTCCCCTTTCAATTGAGGCTTGTCAAATCCTACACCCCTCCTATTGTCTTCTTCGCAATACTGACATTCAGTAAATTCACGTAAAGTTGAAGTGCTTAGGTATCGAACGCCACCATAGGTGCCACCATTGAGAAACATCTGCATAAGTTTGGCTAAATCTAAAGAGTTAGCGAATATCCCAGCATGTCCTCCAACACCGCCTAGCATAGCGGATCCTTGGTCATGTACATAGCCATGAACAAGTTGTTTCCGAAAATAGGTGTCGTTTTCTGTTGGAATAATCTCCTTTTTTGAGAAGTGATCTAAGGGATTGTATGTCATTCTATTTAATCCCATTGGCTGATAAAATTGAGTACTAACATATTGATCTAAGGTCATTTTAGTTTGTCTTTCAATGATGTTTTGCAT
>CALCFH010000421.1 GCA_937900215.1 uncultured Cryomorphaceae bacterium | reverse complement strand
GGCGCATCGGTTACATTTCCTTCGAAATCGTAATACGTAATCGGACCAAAAGCAGCTACTTTCTTAGAGAAATCAGCAGATTTACCTACGATGGTAATTCTATATCCTTCTGCAGCCAAGTACTTCTTAGCTACGCGAAGCACATCTTCTTTCGAAACCGCGGCAAGCTTAATTAAGTAGTTCTGGTAGTAGTCTTCTGGTAGATTATAACGATAGGTATTTAAGGCAAAACTAGCTAGGGTAGAAGGGCGCTCTAAAGAACGACCAAAACCGCCTTTTAATGATTCTTTCGCTGCGGCAAGCTCCTCATCGCTTACCATTTCTGTAGAGATTTTATTGATCTCCATCAGCAACTGAGTAATACTGCTATCGGTAACCTCATTGCGAACCTCTGCTGTTGCACTAACCGTTCCTACGTATCGATCGGTATTTATATTGCTATACGCTCCATACGTATAGGCTTTGTCTTCGCGAAGATTTCTGAATAAACGCGCAGAGCTTCCTCCTCCTAAAATCTGATTCAACACTCTCACTGCCATATGATCGGCAGATTCTGGCTGTAGGTTTATGGTGTGTGCAACTTCAATTACAGATTGAACAGAGGCAGGTCTGTTAACAATATGAACCGTATTGGTTGCTGTTGTGGCCGGAGCAGCTGGAATTTCTGTGCTCAGGGTAGCAGTGCTTGTCCATTCTTTAAAGTACTTCTTCACCAACTTTTTGGCTTCTTTTTTAGAAATATCGCCCACAATAGCGATGTAGGTGTTTTCCGGACTTACCAGCTTGGCATACATATTCTTGATGTCTTCCAACTGAATCTGTTCTAGACTGGCTTGAGTCATTACCTGACCATAAGGATGATCTTTTCCAAAAAGTACGGCACTCACTAAGTTGCCTGCTATGGCAGAAGGCTCCTCCTTCGAAGATTCCAATGCGCTTTCGGATTGCTTTTTCAGCTTGTCGAAAGATTCAGTTGGGAAACTCGGATTCAATACTACATCCGCCAAAAGGGCGATCAATTCCTCTTTGTATTTCGATAGTCCTGAAGAAAAGGCACTGCTAGAACCTGTGCTTAAGCTTGCGCCCATGAAATCAATCTCTTCATCGAGTTGTTCTTTGGTGCGATTCTTTGTGCCCTCTGTTAGCATTTCTCCCATTAAATCGGCAACGCCAGATTTGTCTCCTTCATTGATCGGTTTGCGATCCATTATAAGAGAGTAGGTTATACGAGGTAGTTTGCGGTCTGAAACAACAATTACTTTGAGTCCGTTTTTTAACTCGAAACTCTCTGCATTTCCAATTTTTAATTGGCGTTCTGGCGCCGGTTTAGGGCGGATGCTACGGTCTATTTGACCAAAAGTTGAAAGACTGAGGCCAATAAAGGCCAGTGCGAATAATAACTTTTTCATTTTCGTGGTATTCCTTTTGGATCTGAATTATAGACTTCCCGTTTCCTGAGACTTCGGCAAGTATTTTAGTTTAACTAGATTGTCTTTAGTGAGGTACTGTTGAGCAACACGTTGAAGATCAGCGGCAGTGATTTTTCTGTATCGGTTGATCTCGGTATTGATGAGGTTGGCATCGCCATAATAGGTGTGATAGTTGGCAAGACTTTCTGCAATGCCCGCCATACTTGAGTTACTGGAGATAAAGCTGCTTTCAAGTTGGTTTTGAAGCTTTTGGAATTCGCGTTCTCCAATGGGCTCTGTTTTCAATCGCTCTACTTCTGCCAATATGGTGGCTTCTACCTGATCTAGCTCAACGCCCTGATTGGCAATCGCCAAAGTGATTAAAATTCCGGAGGATTCCAGTTGGAAAGGAAAGGCAAAAACGGCTACGGCACTTTGTTCTTGGTCTACCATCTTCTTGTACAAACGAGAGCTCTCTCCTTGAGATAATACTTGTGCCAACATGGCCACAGCGTATGCATCTTCACTGGTTTGACCAGGCGTTCTGAAGCCCATAAAAATACCAGGAAGTTGAATGTTGTCGTACACCACATCTTCAATGCCCTCAGCCGGAAGAGCGGGAGTGGTAAAAGCAGGTTGAACCACCTCAGTCCCACGTGGAATATCGCCAAAATACTTGGCTACGAGTTCTTTTGCAGCAGCAGGATCAATATCACCTGCAATAGATAAAGTGGCGTTGTTTGGAACGTAAAATTGCTTGTAAAAAGCAATAAACTCTTCCAACTTAGCTGCATTTAAGTCTTCCATGCTTCCAATGGGTACCCATTCGTATACCGTATTAGAGAAAGCACGCTTGAACATATTTTCAGAGAAAGAAGCGTAAGGCTGATTGTCAATTCTCAAACGCTTTTCTTCTTTTACTACTTCGCGCTGCGTCTCAACGCCATCATTGTCTATCTTGGCGTGCAGCATTCGCTCAGATTCTAACCAAAGACCCAACTCCAATTTATTACTTGGAAGAACTTCATAATAGAAAGTTCGATCTTGGCTAGTATTGGCATTTAAAGCGCCTCCATTGGCTTGAACAATTTCCATGTACTCACCGCGCTTAATGTTTTCACTTCCTTCAAACAAAAGGTGCTCAAAGAAATGGGCAAAGCCCGTTCTTCCAACTACCTCATTCTTAGAGCCAACATGGTAAAGAACGGTCACAGCTACTATAGGTGTGGTATGGTCTTCATGAAGAATTACGTGTAGCCCATTGTCTAGGGTGTATTCTTCAAATTGAATACTCTTTTGGGCCTGCAAGGAGCTAAGGCCAACGAGCAAAGAGCCAGCTAATAAAATATTTTTCATTTAAGCGGATTTTATTCCAAATAACAGTTAAGCGTCAAATATACTTCGTTTGATTGCTATTAAATTGCATAAGGAATTGTTAAAAGACCGTGAACACATACGACCTTTGCCAAATGCGGGGTAAAGTGTTAAAATCAACGGGTAGCTGGTATATTGTTCGAGACGAAGCGAATAGAATTGTTGCTTGTCGATTGGCTGGGCATTTTAGAACCCGAAACATTAAAAACACCAATCCCATATCTGTAGGCGATTGGGTAGATTTTGAAGACGAGGCGGAGGATAAAGGCTACATCATAGAACTTGAAAAGCGCAGGAATTACATCATCCGTAAATCTGTAAACCTCTCTAAACGTGCGCACATTATTGCGGCCAATCTAGATCAGAGTTTTTTAATCATTGCGCTCGTTCCACCTAAAACTCAATTGGGCTTTGTAGACCGTTTTTTGGCCACATCAGAAGCCTATGCTATTCCAACGCATATTATTGTAAATAAATGCGATTTACATACCGATGCAGAACAAGCAGATCTAGAGTATGTGCGCGCGGTGTATGAAAGGGCGGGTTACTCCATTCACATTGTGAGTACCCTTACTGGAGAGGGAATTGAGAATCTAAAGGCTTTGTTGAAAGACAAGACCACTCTGGTTTCGGGTAACTCAGGGGTTGGAAAGAGCAGCCTCATAAATGCCCTTGATCCGGATTTGCACTTGAGAACCAAAGCCATTAGCAAGCAGCATTTACAAGGTCAGCATACCACCACTTTTGCAGAACTCTTTGAACTCTCTTTTGGTGCGGAGATTATTGATACTCCTGGTATTAAGAGCTTTGGTTTGCTCGATATGGAAAAGGAAGAGATTGGCGATTATTTCCCTGAGATTTTTGAGCTAAGCAAAGACTGTAAGTTTCACAATTGCCTTCATCTGGAAGAGCCCGGCTGTGCCGTTGTTAAGGCCTATGAGGAAAATCAATTGGCGCCCAGCAGATATGAGAGCTACCGCAGAATGCTTGCCTCTGAAGAAGAGCAGGGCCCGTATAGGCTCGACGAGTACAACTGAAATCCGCTGCCTTTTATTTTAGATGCAGAAACCATCCGCCTAAATGAAAAGGCAAGCTCAATGTATACGTTTCAAAATGCTATTTAAGGTGGATGGATTTAGCTTCCACTCAACTGAATGCCTAGAATAAAACTTCTGCCCGCTCCTGCCAAACCAGAACTGTAGGTTCGGTAGCGCTGATCTGTTAAGTTGTCTATACCTGCATTGACTCGAATGTTTTTACTTAAGTTAAACTGGCCCCTGAAATTCAGGCTGTACCAAGCAGGGCTATACGGATCGCCGTTCTCGTCTTGGGCGTATAGATAGTCTTTGTCTTTTTCTTCTGCGGCCATATTTTCATTGCTCAGTTCGGCTGAATACAGTCCGAAAATCTCGAAGCTCATTTTCTTGTGTACATACCGAAGGGCAGTTTTTCCAAAGCTGGGTGGAGCATGACGAAGTGGAGAAAAACTTCCATCTTCTAATTCTTCTTCCCCTTTCTGATAACTGAGGCTTGTGCTCATATTCCAATGCCTATCTAGACGATAATCTAGCTTCACCTCAAGGCCATACACATTTGCAGAAGCCGCATTTTGTATGCTCTGAACCTGACTTAATTCTCCATTAAACAGTAGGCTGTCCGCCCCATTGAACCGACTGTTTCGACGCACCATGGCATCTTGTAAAAGAGTGTAATACACAACTACATCTAGGTTTAGTCGGTCTCCAAATCGCTTATTTACATCCAGCTCTGCAGTATAGGCATATTCGGGTGCTAGCTCTACATTCGGAACCATAACCGAACCCGGTTGAGAGTCGAAAAACTTGCCTACATCGTCTACATTCGGACTGCGGAAGGCGGAAGAAATATGTGCGCTCAGGTTCCAATTCTTTGGCAGCGACCATTCCACTCCGGCATTGGCCGTTAGGGCCGCATTGTTAATTTGATCTGTTTGGGCAGGCAAGCTCGATGAAAGCGCACTGGGGGAGAAATCGGTAAGCATGCGAAAGTAGTTGTAGCGAATACCGGCGAAGTAGTTTCTCTTTTCTTCTACATTCTTCTGCCATGATAAGAACAAAGCCGCCGAACTCCATTCTGAATTGGGGTATCTACTTCCACTAGGCATTGAAAGTGAACGCATAATATTGGTTTCAACACCTTGAGAAAGAACATCATTGTAAACCCACTCCGCTCCATAGAAAAGGCTATTTCCTTTGCCTAGGGCCTTATACAAATCGAAGTTTACAGAATAGGCAATTACCTCTTCTGTTTGTGTTCTCAGAATACTGTCTTGAAAATTCCGATCGATTCGGCTTTCTCCAAAATCTTGACGCGCAAGATTTACTGTAAACCCATCGTAGAGCACATTGGGTTTAGTATGCTTGAGCGTGAGTTGATTGAGCATCCATTCTTGTGGTCCGTATTCCCAAACGGCACTTCTTGGAAGGTCATTTCGAGTGCGTATGAGCCGATCGTATCTTCCAAAATTTGAGGTGGTAGAATAGTGAATAGCGTAAATAAACTCTAGAAAAGAATTGGGTTTATAGGCCAATTTGCTCAGAAGATTTTGCTGCTCGTAGCCCGAACCCAATTGCAAAAGCGGATTGGAATTTTGAATGACCACATCGGTTTGGTTTTGTCTTTCTACACTAAAAGGCCTCAGGTATTCATCTGGGCCTTGGTTACCCATTACTAAATCATCGAAATCGGTATAGGAAGCGCTTAGCAACCAAGCCCATTTTTTCTTCCCCAATTTTATGTCGAAATGCTGTGCAATCTCTTTGTTGGCAGACGCGTAGCGCGTACTTGCATTCCATTCCATTCGCAGAGAATCGTTTTGAGAATAAAGGGGTTTTAAGCTGAAAAAACTCATAACGCCACCAATGGCATCGCTGCCGTACATAACCGATCCAGGTCCGAAGAGAACCTCTGCCTGTTCAATAGAGAATGGATCTATGGATATAATATTTTGAAGATTACCGCTTCTAAATATTGCCGTATTCATCCGCACCCCATCTACCGAGATGAGCAGTCTATTAGCAGCAAAACCTCTAATCATTGGACTTCCACCTCCTTGCTGACTTTTTTGAACAAAGACCTCACCCGTTTGGGCCAATAAATCGGCGGTGGTTTGCGGCGCAAAGAGCGATATGTCTTTGGCAGTCAACGAACGAATTTTAAACGGCACTTCGTTTTTTGGCTGAGTCCAACGATTGGCTGAAACCACAATTTGATCTAGGCGAACATTGCTCTCCCGAAGTTGAATTACGAAAGCCAAGGCTTCTATTTCTTGAAAAGATAAACTGAGGGTTTGATAGCCCAATAGTCTAAATTGGATTTTCTCTAGTCCGCGAAAAACCTCAATTTGTGCCTGACCCCTATTGTCGGTGGTTTGGGTTTGCAACGGACTTTCACTCATTATTACAGTGCCAGGCAGAGGCTCTTGCGTATCGTAATCAACTACTTTAATGAGTTGAGCAGAAAGAGAGTTGAATGATAAAAGGCAGTATAAAAACAGAAAAAGAGACACGTATTGCGGCTTCCAACTTGCTTTCATTTGAGCTAATAGAATTTGGTCTAATCGATCTAACGAAAGTATCCTTCTTTCCGTTGGATTTTTAAGTGTGTTAAGATTCTTTTTTCTTCCAACAGTTCATTAAATGATCGTCTACTATTCCGCAGGCCTGCAAATGGGCATAGACCACCGTAGAACCAAGAAATTTAAATCCTCGCCTTTTGAGATCTTTAGAAACTCGATCAGACAATTCGGTGGTAGCGGGGACTTCTTCCATCGAACGCCAGCGGTTTACAATTACGCGATTGTTGGTGAACTTCCATAAATACGAATGAAAGCTTCCGAACTCCTCGGCTACTTTTAAGAAGGCTTGTGCATTGCTTCTCGCCGCCCAGATTTTAAGTTTGTGTCGAACAATTCCAGTGTCTTGAAGTAGTAGATGAAGATCGTCATCCGACATATCCGCTACTTTTTGGACTTCAAATTGGCAAAATGCAGCTCTAAAATTTTCTCGTTTGCGCAAAATCGTTATCCAACTAAGGCCTGCCTGGAAGGTTTCGAGCAGCAAAATTCCAAACATAGTTTGGTCATGCCGTACGGGCTGTCCCCATTCTTGGTCGTGATAACCAACATAAAGCGGGTCATCGCCACACCAAGGACATCTAGTGTGATCTTTCATCCATTTTCCTTTAGTGCCAAAGTAGTCTTTAAATCGTCGAGATAGACCAACTCAAAGCTAAAATGCAGACGTAAATTAGGCAAGCTAAAAATCGATGGCCCAGGTATGGAAACGAATCTAATCAAAGAGGTAGTTGTGATATTGGCCTTGGCCGTTTTTGTTGTGCTGGTATTTCGAAGGTTTAAATTGCCCGTAATCTTGGGGTTTTTGCTTACGGGATTGATAGCAGGGCCAACGGCTTTAAACCTAGCCTCCGACATGGAGGGCATTCATTTTCTTTCAGAAACAGGTGTTATCCTTCTCCTTTTTGTAATAGGATTAGAGTTCTCCCCAAGAGAGCTTTTGGCTATAAAAACAACGGTTTTGCTAGGAGGAAGTCTGCAGGTAGGACTCAGTATTTTACTTAGCCTTTTGGCGTCTTTGGCCTTTGGTCTCAGTATTTCTCAAGGTGTTTTTCTTGGATTTTGTATCAGTTTGAGCAGTACAGCTATTGTTCTCAGAGTGCTTCAAGATCAAAACAATATTACCAGTCCGCACGGTCGAAATGCCTTGGGTATTTTAATTTTCCAAGATATAGTTGTGGTTCCTATGATGCTTCTCACGCCTCTTTTGGCTGGAGTAGGAGGAAATATAGAGGAGGAGCTCCTTTGGTTAGCAGGCAAAATGGCCTTGGTGGGTATTATCCTTTTTCTGCTTTCGAAGTTTTTTCTACCTAGCCTTTTAGATCAAGTGGCCAAATCCAAGAGCCGAGAGTTGTTTGTGCTTACTACCGTTTTAATTTGTTTTTCCATCGCTGGACTAACCTATACTCTTGGTTTATCTCTGGCTTTGGGCGCTTTTTTAGCCGGACTATTGCTCTCAGATTCAGAGTATAGCCACCAGGCTACAGGCGATATATTGCCTTTTAGAGAGGTCTTCACCAGTTTTTTCTTTGTTTCAATTGGCATGTTGCTCGACTTGAACTTTTTATTTCAGCATTGGTATTTGGTTTTGCCTTTGGCTATAGCTGTTTCTTTATTGAAATGGTTGGCAGCAAGCTTGGCCGCAGCGGCTTTGAAGTACCCCCTTCGCACCGCTATGTTAACCGGTTTTGCCCTGTTTCAAGTTGGAGAATTTGCTTTTGTATTGGCCGGTATCGGCCAGCTGCATGGCTTAATGGACGAAACACTTTCGCAGTATTTCTTATCCATTTCTATACTTTCTATGGCCGCCACCTCATTTGTTATGAATTATTCTAGCTCTTGGGTGGATGGAATTCTGGATCGTTATATTCCAAAATCATTTCAAGATACAGTTGGCAAAGAAGGCATTGAGCCCTCAATTAAAGCCAGTCTTCAAGATCACATAATAATCATCGGATATGGCCTAAACGGGACCAATCTGGCATTGGCGGCAAAAACGAGCGGAATACCCTATGTAATTGTAGATACCAATGCAGAATCTGTAAAGAAAAACAAGGCATTGGGCGAGCCAATCGTTTACGGTGATGCAACCGACGCGCATATTCTTGAGCATTTAAAGGTATACCAAGCGCGAGTTGCCGTTGTGGCCATTTCTGACTCGCAAGCAACGCGAAGAATTGTTGCTTCTATCCGCAGTATTTGCAAAACGGTTTTTGTAGTGGTACGCACTCGCTGGGTTCGTGATATTGATGAGTTGCTGAAGCTGGGGGCCGATGAGGTTATTCCAGAAGAATTTGAAACCTCTATTGAAATC
>CALCFH010000420.1 GCA_937900215.1 uncultured Cryomorphaceae bacterium | reverse complement strand
CATTTCGATCTTCCTTCCGCACTTTTCGATGCCTAGTGATTTCATTTCGATCTTCTTCCCACACTTTTAGATGCCGAGTAATTTCATTTAGATGTTCTTTCAACACTTTTAGATGTCGAGTGATTTCATTTATATCTTCTTTCAACGCTTTTAGATTCGCTTTTCTCTGTCTTAGATCTTCTTTGCGGCCTCTTAGATCTCGAGTCCGACCTCTTAGAGCTTCGCTCGCACGTCTTAGTGCTCAGGCCCGATGTCTTAGAGGCTCGCTCGCCTATCGTAGACCTTAAGCCTGCTGTCTTATACCTTCTTCACCAGCTCTTATACCTTCTTCATTGGGTCTTAGAGCTCAAGCAGCACGTCTTATACCTTAGTCACCAGGTATAATACCTTCTTGGTGGGGTCTTAGATCTTCTTCACTGCATCTTAGATCTCAAGCCGGATGTCTTAGACCTTCTTGATTGCATAGGATACCTTCTTCGTTACATCTGATACCTTCTTGATTGTATATGATACCTTCTTCATTACATCTGAGACCTCAGGCCCGACCTCTTAGACCTTCTTCGCTAGGTCTTAGACCTTCTGCCTGGCGTCTTAGATGTTGTTGTTTTTTGACGCTTTTCAATCAAAATCGAAAAAACATCAAAAAATATTTCGCTCTGAAAGGCCTGATTTCATTGAGCGATTATACACTTCGTATAAAAACACCCTCCGTAGTATACAAACTGTACACTCCTGTTCTCAATAGCTTTCAGAGGTTTGCAGCGTCAATAGATCTATGACAAAAATGAGTTACAAATTAAACTTCAAAAGCCAACCCCCATTTCATTCGAGCAACAAACACCCCAAAACAAAAACGGCCACCCAATAGGGTAGCCGTTGAATAGGTTAAGAAAGCCTATATCTTATTTCGCAGCTGCAAATAATGTTGCTGCATTCTCCCAGTTCACTACACTCCAGAAAGCAGAGATATAATCCGGACGTCTATTCTGATAATTCAAATAATAGGCATGCTCCCAAACATCCAATCCTAAGATCGGAGTTCCAGAGCATCCAACTCCAGGCATAAGCGGATTGTCTTGGTTTGCAGTACTGCACACCTCTAGTTTTCCAGCCGAGTTCACACAAAGCCAAGCCCATCCTGAACCGAAGCGAGTAGCAGCGGCCTTAGCGAAGGCTTCTTTAAAAGCATCCAAAGAACCAAAGGCAGCATCAATGGCTGCGGCTAATTCACCAGAAGGCGATCCACCACCCTTTGGCGAAAGACTATTCCAAAATAAATTGTGATTCCAAAAGCCACCGCCGTTATTGCGGATGGCTGCAGAATCGATATGATTTTTCACCAATTCTTCAATGCTTTTGCCCTCAAGGTCTGTACCTGCAATAGCGGCATTAAGGTTGTTTGTATATCCTGCATGGTGCTTTCCATGATGAATCTCCATGGTGCGTGCATCAATATGAGGTTCTAATGCATCGTATGCATAGGGTAAAGGAGCAAGTTCAAATGCCATAATATTCTTTTTTAGTTAAAAATTATATCCCTGTCTAACTTGAATAAGAGTAGGATTGTTTATCCTTCAAAGCTACGCGCATCTTTCTAGAAGGCAGCTATTTCTTCATGGCTTTTTTCTATCTACAAATAGAAAAGCCCCACCCAATGGGTGAGGCTTTCTCAAAAAAAATGCAATTACAGATTAACGAACGATGAAACGGCTTTGATTTCTTACGCCATTGCTGTTGGCAATGCTCAAGATATACACACCGGCTTTCAACTCGTTTCCGTCGATAACAACTTCGCCATTTACTTGGCTCATTTGCTTCACTTCACGTCCGCTCAAATCCAAAATAGATACAGTGTACTTATCGGCAATTCCCAAGTCTACCTTAGAAACCCCATTTACTGGGTTAGGATATACTTGAATGTTTTGCAAAGCAAAGTCCTCATTCAATCCAATAGACTCCGTACATGTGTTAAATACATAGGCCAACAAAAGAGGCTGATCGTTGGTACGCGTAGTTACACGGTTAAATCCACCTAGACCGTTCGGCTGGTTACAGATGGTATCGCCATTTGGGAAACCTTCTTCAATTTCAACCACCGCAGAGTTCGGATCTGGATCGCCATTTACAAACTTCCAAAAGAATGTACCAGGGCACATGCTGTACGTAGCTTGATAAAAACCAGGATTAGCAGCATCTGGAGTAAGTTGGATGGCACCCGCCTGCCAAGCTGGAGAAGTGAAATCCCCGATTACAAATACACCAGATGCATCTGGAGCTTCGTTGGTCATGTCTACGCGGAAGGTTACATCTGCAGTAGCAGGAGCTGGAGTACAAGCCACTACATCATTAAAGCAAGTGAAAGGAATTGTGGCGTTTCCAGTAGCTTGATGGATGCGGTCAGAAATACCTTCCCAGTTGGCGTTACCAGCGAAGTAACGACGGAACTTATACTTTACCTCTCCAGAGTCTACGTCTAAAGTGATGCTGTATACACCATCGCCATCAGGATCGCGAAGCATATCACCACCACCCCAATTGTTAATGGTACCGGCAATGTCCACAGAGTCTACATCGCAAGTAGTGCTCATGTCTACTTCAAAAGTTACGCTGTAAACAGGTATTGGTCCACCCGGACAAGCTACACAAGAACCGAAGCATACAGCAGGAACGGTCATGTCGCCCGATACTACCAAAGTGCGGTTGTTGTTGGTTGCACAAGCCGAAGGAACGCTCTCATCATTACCCCAAGCATCTCCGTTTACAAATTTGTATTCGTAAGAACCTGCAGCAATAGTGAAAGTAACGGTGTAAATACCATCCCCGTCTGGATCGGTAAGAGCAGTAGAAGCAGGATCCCAGTCCGATGGGAATCCAGCGGCGGCCTGAAAGCTACCCGCAGCATGTACTCCAAGAGCTGGATCAACCGTTTGGTTTTGCATATCCACTTGAAGGGTAACGTTGAACTGTGCGTTCGCCGTTAGTGCGCCTAAAAATAATAGGCCTAAAATGTAGAGTTTCTTCATTTTTTTCTGAGTTTTGGTTACTTAGTGTTATAAATACAACATCAAAAGTATGAAAATCGCAGACGTAAAAAATGACATCTATCATAATATTAACACTTTAGGAATTTTCCTTTGTCTGTTGATGTTTGCTCAAAGCTCATATTCTCAATCTGTTAGCAGGATAGATCCACCCAATTGGTGGCTAGAAATGAGTACAGATACCCTAGAATTATTGGTGTACGGTGAAGAGTTAGATCGAGTAAAAGAGGTAAAATCTACCTCAGAAGGCGTGAAAATCCTCTCTTTTCAAGCAACAGAATCGCCTAATTATCTCCTTACTACGGTCTATATTCTTCCGAATGCGCGCCCCGGCGAGGTCATTTTGGAGTTCGGCAAGAAGAAATCGGCCCGTTTTAAGTGGAATTTGCATCCAAACAAAGGCTTTCAACCTGCAAAACACAGTCCTTCGGATGTGATGTACCTCATTTCTCCCGACCGATTTGTAAACGGAAATGCCCAGAATGATGCCTTCTCTTCGATGCAAGAAAAGACCGTAAATCGCAAAGAGGCGTTCGATCGTCATGGCGGGGATTTAGAGGGCGAAATAGCCATGTTGGATTATCTGAAAGATTTGGGCATTAGTTCGGTTTGGAATTGTCCTTTGCTAGAAAATGATCAGCCCAAAGAGAGCTACCACGGCTATGCTATAACAGACCATTATACTATAGATAAACGCTTTGGCACCAATGAGCACTTTTACGCTCTCTCCGAGGGTCTCCACAAGCGCAACATGAAACTGGTAATGGATGTGGTATACAATCACTGCGGAAGTATGCACCCTTTTCATACCAATCCTCCTTTTGTAGATTGGATTAACCGTTGGTCTGAGTTCACCCAAACCAATTATAGGGCGGCCACCTTTGTAGATCCCAATGCCTCTGAAAGAGATAAGCGCATTTTTCAAGATGGATGGTTTGTGGCTACCATGCCCGATTTAAATCAGCGCAACAAACAAATGGCGCGCTACCTCATTCAGAATTCTATTTGGTGGATTACCCAAGCAGAAGTCGATGCCCTGCGAATAGATACCTACGCCTATCCCGATCAAGATTTTATGAATGATCTGGTGAGGGCCCTTCGCAGAGAATACGAAGACTATTTCATTTTTGGCGAAATCTGGGTAACAGGTAGTCAGGTTCAAGGTGGATGGACCAATAACCCTATGCTAGGAGACAAGGCCGCAGAATTGCCCTCGGTACTCGACTTTCAATTTTGTTTTGGGGTGCAAGAGCTGGTAAAAGAAAAGCCCGATTGGGCCCGCGGTATGGGAAGACTCTATTTGAGTTTGGCCGGCGACTGGATGTACGAGAACCCTTCTCACTTAGTCACCTTTATAGACAATCACGATATGGGTAGAATCTTTGGGGAGGTAAATGGAAATCTGAACGATTGGAAAACGGCTGTGGGCATCTTACTGACCTCTAGAGGAATTCCTTGTCTGTACTATGGCACAGAAATACTGATGAAAGAAACCGCCAATCACGGTCTTATTCGCGAAGACTTTCCGGGCGGATGGGCAGGTGACCCTGTAGATAAATTCACCCAAGCGGGAAGAACCGATGAGGAGAATGAGGCTTTTCAATTCATTCAGCGTCTCTCAAGCATTCGACTCAGCAATCCAGAGTTGTTTAATGGAAAGTTCACCCATTTTGTGCCCTTAGAGGAAGTGTATGTTTACTTCTATTCGGGTGGAGGCAACCTCATGATGACCATTGTAAGCAGATCTTCGGAAATCCGCAGCCTTTCTCTCGAACGCTTTTCTGAGCTTTTGAGTGAAGGCATGCAGATGCAAAGTCCGCTAACAGATAAAATCATAAAAGCCATGGATACCATCGAAGTGGCACCCAATAGCTTCGATACGTTTATTCTGCTTCAATAGATCAAGAAAGAGTGCTTTCATCGGGTACGCTCACCAACGAATCGTCTTGCACACGAAGCGTTAACAGCCCGGCCAAAATCATACAAACGCCTCCAATAATGAGGGCGTTAATGGCTTCTCCATGAAAGAATGTCCCCACCAAGGCGCCCAAAATACTAGCGGCTACTATTTGTGGTATAACAATGAAGAAGTTGAAGATACCCATATAGTAGCCCATTTTGTTGGAAGGTAAACAGCCAGCCAACATGGCATAGGGAACTGAAAGGATAGAAGCCCAAGCAATACCTACGCCCACCATGCTCAATAAAAGCATCTTCGGA
>CALCFH010000419.1 GCA_937900215.1 uncultured Cryomorphaceae bacterium | reverse complement strand
CTTTTTAAACTTTGCTCGCCCCATACTACCGCCATATCTGCTTCAGCTGATCCCGTAACTCGAGCGCCAATGTCTTTGCATAGGCTTCTTAAATCACCATAAGACATTCCCTTTTCCAAGGCTTCATTGTAAATAGAACGTATAAAATCTTCTTGAGTAGTTTGACTAACAAGAGAGAAAGTGCACAGCAAAGCGAATGCAAGCAGTAGCTGGTTTTTCATATAGAGGAAGTTTGGGTTGGAAGACAACAGAGCATACTAGAAAGGATAACCGATGGCTAGATTATAGGTAAACTCAGAGAAGTTGAAAGGTCTAAAAAACAAACGACTGCTTTTTCCTTCTGGAAGATAAGGGCTAACAATGGGATAGCCAAGATCTAAGCGCAAAACGAAGAAGCTGAGGTCGTAGCGCACGCCAAAGCCTGTTCCCACGGCAATTTCCTCAAGGAATCGGTCAAACTCGAAATAGGTTTCTGGCGTAAGGATGTACTCTTTATAAACGGGCAAATCTCTTTGAATAATCCAGATATTCCCAAAATCAACAAATACGGCACCTTTTAGCGCCTTGAAAATATCAAAACGGTACTCGACATTCCCCACCAATTTAAAGGGAGCAATATTGATTAGATCGTCTCCATCTTCAAAGGAGCCTGGTCCTAATCTATAGGCTGGCCATGCTCTTATATCATTGGTACCCCCCGCGAAAAACGATTTTTCAAAAGGAAGGATGTACGATCCATTTCCGTACCCAAATAGAGCACCCGTAAAGGCGCGAAACACCAAGTATTGCTTGGATGGAAATTCAATATAATATCGAAAATCGAAATCCAGTCTGGCATACTGGGTTGCCTGTACTCCAAAGACGGTATTTGCCGTACTATCGCTTTCCGCTGGCTTGGAAATCAATCTGCCCGCCAAATTTCCCGCCGTTTCGGCATTTACCGTAAAAAGAGTGAAGTTCTTTTTTTGAGTTCCTACCTTACCATTGTAATTGAAGGTATAGCGGGAACCTATACTTACAACCGATTCAAATCCGGTTTTAAATTGAAGGTCGGCGGCAAAATCTGGATCTAGGTTGAGCACATTCGTATAGCGCCAATCCATTAGAGTTAAGGTGTGATGCTTGGAAATGCTTTCGGTCCAATCGTAATAGAGTCGAACGTTGAACAATACTCGGGAGAATTCTTGCCTTTCCTGCCAAAGGATATCAAAGGCTACCCCAGACCGCGGATTCATTCTCTTAGGAAGTAAGCCAAATGTGTTTACAGGAAGTAGAAACTTTGGGAACTCCAAGCTGGTTTCAATTCCAGCCTCTCTGGTATTAAACAATTGATCACCATATCTAGAGTTGTATTGAGCTGCAACAGATCCTTTCAATCGGATGTTAAAGATTTCGCCTCCTTTGAATAGGTTTCTGTTAATCCATCCAAAACTTCCTTCAATTCCAAAATTCCCAGAGGTATTGGTTCCTGTTAGTTCAGTGGTAAAATTATTGGGTATGAGCGGTTTTAATCGAATTTCAGCTATCAATCCCTGCTTGGTTGTGTCGATCGGATCCGGTCGGAAGGCTATTTCAGTAGATTGAAAAATCTTTAAACCGAGTAAATGCCTATAGCTTTCCTTTATTTTACTCTGTTGGTAGATATCTCCTGGGTTAAAGTGTAAGGCCTCGGCGGGCACTCGTTGTCGAAGAAAAATCTCTTCTTCTCGGTAGACATAATCATAGACATCGAATTGTTGTGTATCAATAATGGCTTCATTTTCTTTCGCTATGCTGTAATTTGGGTCGATAAAGACCCTGTTTATTTTAAAGGGAAGAAAGGGCCTTG
>CALCFH010000418.1 GCA_937900215.1 uncultured Cryomorphaceae bacterium | reverse complement strand
AAGGGTATCTTTTCCATTCAAATCCAATACGGCTAGACTATCTGAGAAAGATGTCAAATCGGCATAAGAAATCGGTAATTTTAGATAGCGCTTGTATTTTGATAAATAAGCCTCCAGACATTTTGTCAGTGCAATCTGTGGCTTTTTCTTAGACATTTCCATATAAGACGGTGTGTTTATTGTCTATGTTTTATTGTTTTCTTGCTCTTTATAGTGATATACAATGGGGATCTCTATCGTTTTATCTGAAGAGATTTCTTG
Organism: uncultured Cryomorphaceae bacterium; assembly: GCA_937900215.1. Taxonomy (GTDB): domain Bacteria; phylum Bacteroidota; class Bacteroidia; order Flavobacteriales; family Schleiferiaceae; genus RFXV01. The sequence goes on along the minus strand of CALCFH010000418.1, from coordinate 3,042 downwards.
CCAATCTACAACCAATAGTTCTTCGTAGTCATCCTCCTCCTCTGGCCATACATACTGGGTAGATTGTGGTCCTTTCTTTCGATAGATCCAACTCAAGATAAAACCAACCAATCCACCCGAAAGATGCGCTTCCCAACTTACTCCATTCTCTAAAGGAAACAAGCCCCAAATAAGGCTGCCATAAAGAAAAACCACCAGTAATGACAATGAAGCCAAGTATCTATTCTTTCTCCAAATACCGCTGAAGAACAAAAAGGAGGCAAGTGCATAGATGTATGCACTAGCGCCAATGTGATAAGAGGGTCTGCCATAGAACCAAGTAAGCAAGAACGGAAGGCTTAGCGACCATAAAACAATAGGAAAAGAAAGCCTTCTATAGAAGTAGAACAAAGAAGAACTAAGAACAAATACTGCGAGCGAATTATTGACGAGATGCTGCATACTTCCATGAAGAAATGAGCCAAAAAAGATTCCTTGTAAACCTGAGATTTTTCTGGGGTACAATCCATGGGTATACCACTCCATTAGATTTTGATCATCATACCAGAAAACGGTCCACATTGTAAGTATTAAAAAAAAGGGATAGATTAAATAATCTAGCGTATCTGTTGTTTTTTCTTTTTCCATTAGTCGGTAATATAATGAGATATTTGGAGTCTCGTGAATAGTCTTCCTCCCTTAGCTGAACGCTGCAGACCGAAATTGTTAAGTCAATATGTCGGTCAAAAACATCTTTTATCAGAAAATGGACTGCTCAGTCCTATGCTCAAAAATGGGGCCTTGCCCTCTTTGATTTTCTGGGGACCGCCCGGTGTGGGTAAAACTACATTGGCAAGACTTATAGCCAAAGAGAGCCAAAGAGAATTTCATGCCTTGAGTGCCATTCATTCTGGCGTTAAGGATGTTCGAGACGCTATTGCCAAGGCAGAAGACCGCAGCCTTTTTCAAAAGGGGAAGCCCATTCTTTTCATTGATGAAATCCATCGTTTTTCTAAATCGCAACAAGATTCTTTGCTAGCGGCTGTGGAGGCCGGTACTATCACTCTATTTGGAGCTACGACTGAAAATCCTGGATTTGAAGTCATTCCTGCTCTTCTTTCGAGATGCCAAGTTTTTATTCTTCAACCCTTGAAAGAAGATGAACTGATTGAAATTGGCAACAATGCCTTACTAAAGGATGAGTATTTAGCCCCGAAAGAGTATAAAATAGAAGATTGGGACCCTATTGTCCGAGTTGCGGATGGAGATGCTCGCCGTTTGCTGAATATTATAGAAATGCTAGTTAGCAGACAAGATAAGGGCAACTCTATAATAATACCCGATCTAAACTCTCTGCTTGAAGCCAATCCTATTTTATATGATAGAAAAGGAGACCAGCATTATGATATCGTTTCTGCATTTATAAAATCCATTCGGGGTAGCGATCCGCAGGCCAGTGTTTACTGGCTCGCAAGAATGATTGAAGGGGGCGAGGATCCTAAATTCATTGCGAGAAGAATGCTTATTTCTGCTGCTGAAGATATTGGATTAGCAAATCCAAATGCTCTTTTGATTGCAAGTGCAACGTTCGACTCCATCGAAAAAATTGGCATGCCTGAGGGAAGGATTGTCTTAAGTGAATGTGCCATTTACCTTGCCACCTCTGCCAAAAGCAACAGCGCATATCTCGCTGTAGATAAGGCATTGGCTTTGGTTAAGGAGACAGGACGAAGGGAGGTTCCTTTGCCTTTGAGAAATCCGGCTAACAAATTGCTTAAAAGCATCGGACATGGAAAAGGCTATGTATACCCTCACAACTATACGGGGCATTTCAAAGCACAAGAATATATGCCCAGTGGCTTAGAAGGCACAACTTTATATACTCCTGCAGACAATCCTAAAGAGAGTAGTATTCTAAAGCAATTGCAATTGTGGTGGGCTGAAAAATACAAATCCCGATAGCTCCTATAATGGACCTACCGGGATCTGAAATGATTCTAATGCTCTTTCTAAAAACCTACGAAAGGAAGCGTTAAGGTTAATCCGTTATTGGTAAAACGCATTAAGTTATTACAGCCATCGTCTGCTATTAAGTCAATAGTAGCTTGGGTTGTAGCCTCTTGAATAATCTGCATATCTATTGTTCCACTCTCCACTTCATATTGACAAGCGTAGCTATACAATAAAGGATCTGTTAAAGAGAACTGAGCGTTGATACTCAAAGTATCAGAAGGACTATCGAACATGCTTCTTCCAGAGATTCGGTAGGTATCATCTGTCTGATCGCTTAAGCTCGCAAAACCACTAGCCCAGGTAAAACGCTTAGAACCTCTCAGCATATAGTCGCCTGTGGCAACATCTAAATCAATAGTATCCACATCAAAAACCTGTGAAGCGCCTATAGAGCCTTTGTTGACTGCCTGGAAGAAAAGATCCACTTTCCTATCGTTCACAAAGAAGTTCGTTGTTTCAACAGTCATTTGTGCATTGGTATTGCTAAGGAAAGTCAATGGAGTATAGGCTGTTATTTTACCTCTTCTTTGACTTCCGTCTGCTACCAAGACATTTACCTCGCCAAAATCAATGCTAAGCGTATCATTCATAAAGCGAACATTGGCTCCATCTATCGTCGCTACACCGGTAGAAATTAAAGTTGGATTGCGCATTACTGTTTCAAGTCTGCTGTAGGCATTGATGAATATGCCTTCTACCTCAAGATAGGCAGAAGCCACTTCTCCTGAATCATTATTGAAAAGATTGATCAAATCTTCATCTTCGCAACTTGTGCTAAGAAGTCCGGCGATAACAGCCACTGCTAATATCTTTTTCATAGTTGTTGTTTTACTGGTTGTTTTGATTTTCGTTTTGTGTTGGTGTTGTGGGTGCAGAAGTAGGCGGAATTACAATTCCTTCCATTCTTCTCTTCTTCATTCTATCCCTTCCAAATTTTAAATTAAATCCTGTTCTGAAGCCTACTGTTTGGGCTGTTCCGGGAGCAATCATACCATAGAAGTTATCACTCAGCAAATACCATTGGAAGGCTCCCATATCCAATCCAAATCC
>CALCFH010000417.1 GCA_937900215.1 uncultured Cryomorphaceae bacterium | reverse complement strand
ATTGTATCTACTTTCAAAAACGTTTGATAAAAGAGTGTCTAATTGTTGGAAATCTGTTGCTCCTAAATTATAGGTCCTTCTGTCTTCATTTTGAACATCGAAATCGCTTCCATAACTAAACTCTAGAATTCCATTTTTCCCTAATGGTTCAGTATAGTCTGCATTTATACTGAAAGCTGGACTATTGAAATTGGTTAAAGCAGATTGATTAGTTGTATCGAAGGCTGGATTTCTATTTGCAAAAAACGATAATGCCTCTAGTGTAGACTCAGTCTCTGAATTGTCATAATCTGAGGAGCTAAAAAGGCTTAATGTTCTTCTAGGCGTTTTGAACTTGTATTTGTAAAGGAATGTACCGCCAAATGAAAGCGAAGAAATAGCTGAACTGCTCAGGCGATTATTCTCGTTAAGAATGAAGTCAGAAGCAGAGGTATTAGAAACTGCGCGAGATTGGGTTCTAGTATTTGAAATTCTAAAATTTGGATTGAATTCAATAGCGTGTGAACTATCTATTTGCCATTCCAGATCTAGATTAACTAAGTGGCTTTGACTATTGGACCAAGACGTGTTATTCTCAGAGTAAATCTGCCCAGAATCAGATGGAAGAATATACGCCCTTTGTAGTTCAGCTCCCTCATTAACATCTCTTCCATTCAGACTATAACTGGCCTGAAGTTGAATTCCATTTGAATAAGAGTTATTGTAATTCAATCCGAAGGAATACGACTCTTGAATTCCAGTGCCAGTAGTTACACCTCCCATTGATCTTCTGGATTGAGAGACAAATTGGCCCAAACCACTGCCACTTCCATTTACATTGTCTGCTGATATCAGAAGACTAATTCTTTCCTTATTCCTAAATAAATTAACATTTGCGTCTGCTTGATAACTATCGTTCGTACCTGCGCCGGCTAGTAGTTTCCCAAACACACCAAACCGCTTATCTTTTTTGGTAATAATGTCGAGTGTCTTTTGAGTGTTTCCATCATTAATACCTTTAAATCTAGCTTGATCAGAAAGTCTATCATAGACCTTAACAGATTCAACCATTTCAGCAGGAATCAAATCCAATGCTGCCTTAGAGTCTTCACCAAAAAAAGGCTTTCCATCTACAAAGACTTTTGCTACATCTTCACCTTGAGCCTGAACAGTACCTCCTTCTATAGTAATACCCGGCATTTTCTTAAGCAAATCGCCGGTAGATGCATCATCAGCTACTGTAAAAGCCGCTGCATTTAATAAGGTAGTATCTCCTTTCAAAGTCTGCGCTTCTGCCCTAGCCGTAATATCTATATTCTGGAGCAATTCTGAAGATTCCTTGAGTAGTATAGTATAGCTTGCTGCAGCATTCTTTGAAAAATCTACCGTAAACAGAGTGTCTTTAAAGCCCAACGACTGTATTGAGATAGAATACGACTTCATAGAAACATCAAATAGAACCTTCCCAATTTCATCTGTAATGAAATTTCTGGTGATCTCATTTCCTATTTCTCTAACAGAGACCACCGCTCCTATTATGGGTTGCTGCTTTGCTTCTAAGACTCTAACTGAAACGGTCTTTTGAGCTTCTACTATGAATGAGCATAAAAAGAAGAATAATAGCAATATAAGAGCACTGGGAAATCTTAAATTCATAGGAAGGATAGATGATAATAGCAATGAATGCCCTTGTCAGACAATTAACTTACTCATAAGTTTAACGGGAAACTCTCTTTTATCTAGCATAAAGTCAATATGGCCTTAAAATGTTCTGTCAATTCTTAAAACAAAACTTAGTGTTTTTGTGGATACGCGTCATTTTTGACCAAATCTCAATTCAAATAACAACTCACTAAAAAAGGGTATCAACGTTATGATACGTCAATACCCCTTCATTTTTTGTCGGGATGACAGGACTTGAACCTGCGACCACACGCCCCCCAGACGTGTACTCTACCACCTGAGCTACATCCCGATTAATACTCAACCGTTGCTCTTCAAAAGGGGCTGCAAATATAGTATTTCCTCCCTTTTTAAAAGCTACTTATGGTTTCCTAAAATCTACTTTTTAAGAAGACTCTAGAATGCCGATTTGCTATGTTCATTGTAGAAAACGAAGTATCTCTTCTTCAATTTCTTTACTCTTATTTCGGGCATACCACAAATGAACTGCTTCTTTTGTAGCCTCATAACTCAAGGCATTTTCCTTACTCTCTATAAAAATCTTCTGAGCTGAACTTGGTCTTGGTCCCCATTTACCAATAATTGCAAAATCATCTGCGCTTAACCGAATTAGAATTGGAATGCTTCTACTCACCCCATTGGTTAAGTGAGCATCCATAAGATCTAGATTCTCATCGCGCAAAACCATTCGCATTTCTATTCTGTCGGAGAGACCAGATAATGTATGTAAAGCCGGAATAATCTGTGCTGCATCTCCACACCAAGCTTCGGTTATCACCAACCAATTTTCCTTTGGTTTATACTCTGAAAGAACTCGCAATGCCTTTTCACTTGGCAGATAGGTTTTATCGATGCGCTTCATACGTTGAACATTCATTCTGGTGTATTCAATCATATCTGCGGCATGGTTTGTACCCGTTGTCTTTTCTTGTTGCAGAAGTCCATCAATCATAGACCGATACACCTGATAAGAAAGTCCAATATCCCAATACTTTTTATAATTCATACCCATTATGCCTTTATAGCCTCTGATCTACCATGTTGCACAGCAAACTCCCTAAATGTGCTCTTAATAATGCTTATGCAATCCATGAGCTGCTCTTCGGTAATAATTAAAGGTGGAGCTAGTCGGATGATATTACCATGTGTTGGCTTAGCCAACAAACCATTCTCTTTTAGTGCCAAACAAATTCTCCAAGCTGTTGAACTCGTATCAGAGTCATTTATTACGATTGCGTTTAATAAACCTCTTCCTCTAACCAAATGAATCAGGTCACATTCTAGGCTAAATTCAATCATTTCCTTTCTGAATATTTCGCCCAATCTTCTTGCATTCTGCGTGAGTTTTTCATCCAGCACCACTTCCAATGCCTCCTGAGCAATGGCAGATGCCAATGGATTTCCGCCAAAAGTTGAACCATGTTGTCCTGGCTTTATAACCATCATCACTTCATTGTCTGCTAAAACGGCTGAGACTGGATACATTCCACCTGACAGCGCTTTGCCAAGGATTAAAATATCTGGCTTAACATATGTTGGTCCCCTCTCGCACTTGTACTCACAGTTGCAGTTACCGCATACCGCTAACAATCCGCCTGTTCTGCCAATACCCGTTTGAACTTCATCGGCAATAAACAGTACGTTGTTTTCAGAACACATTCTTTTTGCTTCTGAAATAAAATCATCGCTTGGCACCATCACTCCAGCCTCACCTTGAATAGGCTCTACTAAAAAACCAGCGACATTCTTTCTTTTTAATGCTTCGGATAAAGCGTCTAAATCGTTGTATGGAATGTGATAAAATCCAGTTGGATAGGGTCCGAATCCACTCTTAG
>CALCFH010000416.1 GCA_937900215.1 uncultured Cryomorphaceae bacterium | reverse complement strand
CGACTACTTTAAAGCACTAGGAGGTAAAATCCCAGAAGATCAAGCAATAGGCAAAACCATCGCTGCTGTAATTAATAAGAGTCCAAACACTGTGTATAGGAAGATGCGTGGTGAAATAGGGCTTCATCTTGATGAGTACATTAGCATTGTTAAATATTTCAACCTTGAGTTGAATATTCTAGATTCTGAAAAGAAGACTACTCGCTTTTCCAATATGATGAATCTAGAATCGAGAGAAAATCAGCTCGAATTCATGCGCTTTATACAACTATGGCTTCGACAAGAATCTCAATTAAAAGGCCATCGACGCATCACTGTCCTATTACCTGAAATTCCCATTTACCACTTCCTTAAATACCCAGGGCTTTCAACTTTTTTAAGTCATTATTGGCTCAACAACGGAATATTTCAACTATCTGATCCTAAAGATATTGAACATCCATTGAGCCAAGACACACAACTTTCATTTGAGAGTGTTTCACGTAGTTTTGAACAAATAGACTGTAAAGAATTCATCACCGTAGAGTCTGTGAATAAAACGCTTGTGAAACTGGAGGCTGGTTTAAAAGCCAAATGGTATAATAGCTCTGAATATTTATGTATGCTAGAACAGCTACTTAGTTTGGTAAATGAATATGAGATTTCGGTGGCGAAAGGAAGTAGTAGAAACGGTAACAAGCTAGATGTCTATCTTATAGATAGTCATTATTCTAATGCACTCCTTCAACTTACTATTTCAGGCAAGCCTTTTAGCAGCCTTACTAATACGGGCAACTCTATGTTCATGGAAACACAAAGTTCTGCCTACAATGATGCGATGTCGAGACATATTGAAAATGTTGTTTCTACCTCCACTCTTATTAGTAAATCATCTCAAAGAATAAGAAATGAGTTGTTCAACCACTACAAAACTCAAATAGAAAACAAAATCACCGCCTTCCATTTTGACTAATAATTGAAGAAACTATCTGAATTGGCCTAGAAAACAAGTCTAGGCCAACAAAGGCCAGCGTTCAATAAGCATTTGCAAAGAAAGACCAAAACCTATTCCGCTAATCAAAACCACCCAATCTCTTTGTTTCAATACATTAGATGCTAGCAAAAGAGTTGTGATTAGTAAAACAACAAAGACAATAAGCAGCTGACCTACCTCAATCCCCAAGGTAAATGGAAGAAATAATTCAATTTGATTGGCCTCACCACTTAAAAGCATAGTTAAAAAGCTTCCAAAACCTAAGCCATGAATAAGTCCGAATAAAACTGATACTTTAAGGGCTAGTGTACCTTTGTTCTTCAGGCTATTTTGACGAAGATTCCAAAGGGAAGCAAAGAAAATAGTAAGCGGTATTAGCCATTCAATCCAACCGATAAAATCCTTATTTTCAATAAACAATGAGATTCCTGTACTTAGGGTATGGCCTAAAGTGAATAGACTAATGATAGAAATTACTCGCTTCCAGTCTTTAAATGTGTAGGTAGCCGTAATCACCAGTAGGAATAACAAATGGTCTATGCCATTCACATCTACAATATGTTCAAAACCAAGTCTGAAGTAAAGTGTGAACCAATCTGGAATCATTGTGCTCTCAAATTTACTTTAGACTTCTTTTTATCAAAGTAAAACGACTGTTTTAGATTCTCAGACTTGAAATGAACTATATTCTTCTGTCCTTCGAAATAATCCAATAAAACAGAATTATACAATTCTAAATCGGCTATTTCATCCATCGGACATTTTAAATAAACGTAGACTAGTTCACCTTTGAATTTCATACCCACCCATTGAAATTGCATTTTTTTAGAATCTAAACCCTTTATATATATGTGCTTATTGAGATAAGTACTCAAAACAACCTCTAACTTATTCATGTCATCATCCCATTCAATTTCTTGATTCACTTCTTGTCTTAGGGCATATAGCAAATCATCATTAAAATACCAAACGCTCATTTCCAAAGCCTTATCTTCTTTATCGAACGTTAAATTAGCAATACTTAGATAATACTCATGGCTAGAAGCTCCCAAAGTGAGACTCAAAAGTACGTAGACAGAAAGTCTGAAGAATGATTTAAATTGACTCACGAATTCCATTCATTTAAGTATCAAATTTGGCGATTCAGATTTAACCATGAAGAAACTACACTTTTTCTTATTGACATTTTTATTCTCTGCCTGTCTTTCGGCTCAGTATCAGCGGGTAAGAATAGTAACAGGGGCTCAAACAAAAGATGTCAGCGAACCATCGATAGTGATAGACCCTACCAACCCCAGCAGAGTATTGGCTGGGACCGTTTTAAGGGGCTGGCATATCTCTGTTGATTCTGGTAAAACTTGGAGTAGTGGCGAGCTTACTTCTACCTACGGAGTTTGGGGTGATCCATGTGTCTTGGCAGACAATGAGGGACGGTTTTACTACTTCCATCTTTCCGATCCATCCGGAAAAAATTGGCTTGGCCCCGACTTTTTGGACCGCATCGTTTGCCAAAGTAGTGAAGACGGAAAGACCTGGTCCTCTGGATCTTATATGGGACTAAGTTCTCCCAAACAGCAAGACAAAGAATGGGCTACCATTTCATCGACAGGCGAAATATACTGTACTTGGACTCAATTTGACAAATACGGGAGCAAGTTAGCAGAAGACAAATCACATATTTATTTCAGCAAATCAATAGATAAAGGAAATACATGGACGGAGGCCAAGTCTATTAATTATTTCTCAGGGGATTGTTTAGACGGAGACCAGACCAGTGAAGGTGCGGTTCCTGCTGCTGGTCTTAATAACGACATTTATGTATGTTGGTCTA
>CALCFH010000415.1 GCA_937900215.1 uncultured Cryomorphaceae bacterium | reverse complement strand
AGTATCTTCTTCGTGCCTCATCATTGTCGAAGGCTGGCTTGGGAATAAAAAGTATTTCATCTAAGATGACCATAGGTACGGTGTCTCCATCGATAATGAGCGCATCGGTAATGCCTCGGTCTTTGTTCTTTAGAACGAAATCAATAATAGAATCGGCCTTTACATTCTTATTGGTGTCGATCTGCCCTAAAGCAGGGAACCAAGCCAGAAAACCTATTACAATTAAGAGAGTGCTCCTCGATTTCTTTTCCATTCTGAAGTTGCATTTTTAACCTGCGATTGTCCACCTATAGAAGCATGGGAGGAGGATTTCGAAGATTCTAGGATAGAAACGGCAAGCAAGGCCGCCACTTCCTCTTCCTCATCAGTCAATTTAGAATCTAAGCTTTCGGCTTGGAAGTACTTTTTCACAAAGTGCGTATCAAAATCTCCACTTACAAAAGCAGGATGTTGAAATACAAAACGTCCGAAGTCGAGCGTTGTTTCCACTCCTGTGATTTTATACTCATCAATGGCGCGAATCATCCGCTCAATAGCAGCCGTTCGGGTTTGAGCATGCACCACCAGTTTCGAAATCATGGGATCATAATAAATAGGCACTTCCATTCCTTCTTCAAAGCCGTCATCCACACGAACCCCTGGTCCATCGGGTCTTCTGTATTCTCTTAGTGTACCTATATCGGGTAAGAAATTATTTCTAGGACTTTCGGCATACACCCGCAATTCGATGGAATGCCCGTGAATCTTTAAATCCTCTTGAGAAAAAGAAAGCGGCTTGCCTTCGGCTATATAAATCATTTCTCTAACCAGATCCAATCCAGTAATGCATTCCGTAACAGGATGTTCTACTTGAAGGCGGGTATTCATTTCCAAGAAAAAGAAATTGTGGTTCTCATCGAAGATAAATTCTACTGTTCCCGCACCGCGATACTTACAAGAGCGCGCTACGTTTACTGCTGCCGCGCCCATTTCGGCCCTCAACTCAGCACTTAAAATAGCCGAAGGGGCTTCTTCAATCACCTTCTGATGTCTTCTTTGCACAGAGCATTCGCGTTCGAATAAGTGCACCACATTGCCATGTGAATCGGCTAAAATCTGTATTTCGATATGTCTAGGAGAGCCCACATACTTTTCTACAAAAACACTTCCATCGCCAAAGGCCGACTGTGCTTCGCTTACCGCTACATTCATTTGCTCCTCGAAGTCCTCCGCACGTTCCACAATGCGCATTCCCTTTCCACCACCACCCGCCGCAGCCTTTATTAAAACTGGAAAGCCCGTTCTTCCGATGGCCTCTTGGGCTTCGGCTAAGTTCTTAATGGCCCCAGCTGATCCTGGAACCAGAGGAACATCAAAATGCGAAACCGCCTCTTTGGCCGAGAGCTTATCGCCCATTATGCGAATGGCCGCCGCCGTAGGACCGATGAAAATCAAACCTTCCTTCTCCACCTTTTCAGCAAAATGGGCATTCTCAGAAAGGAATCCATAGCCTGGGTGGATGGCTTGTGCCGCTGTTTGCTTAGCCACCTCTATAATAGAATCCATTAAAAGATATGACTGTGAAGAAGGCGCAGGACCTAGGCGAACCGCTTCATCGGCAAATCGCACAAAGGGTGAATGCGCATCAGCATCCGAATAAACAGCCACCGTTGCAATACCCATCTCCCTTGCTGTTCTCATGATTCGCAAAGCAATTTCACCGCGATTGGCGACAACTATTTTCTTTATCTCCATATTCATTCTCTATTGAATACAAAATAAGCGGAAAAAGACTGCAATACTCATAAAATAAAAAGCTGCTTCAGATTAATATTAACCGTTTATTGTATTCTTCTTAACTTTTTAGTATTTTTCCAACTCAATGGAAGATAGACCAAACCATATAATTTCCTTTAGAATTAGCTTGCTGATGGCTTCTCTATTGA
>CALCFH010000414.1 GCA_937900215.1 uncultured Cryomorphaceae bacterium | reverse complement strand
GTATGGTATTAATCCCTGTTTCTTTCTTCAATTTGGATATTTAGGGGAAGACTGGCAAGATATTCAGGCTACTTTACAAATGGTGGAAGAGCTAATGCCTTACGATATTGGCGTATCTGTTTCTTATCCTCTGCCTGGAACGCCTTTTTATGAAAAGGTGCAAAATCAACTTACTGAAAGGTCGAATTGGACTGATAGCGACGAGCTTCTTATGATGTATAAGGCCAACTTTTCGCCCGATTTCTACAAGACGCTGCATAGGCTGTTGCATCGAAGATTCAGATCGAGTGCTGCTTGGAGAAGCTTCCGTAGCGAATACAAGCCAAAAGAACTTTTAAAGGGGCTCTATCATGGTGTATTCCATTTAATTGAGAAAAGAAATTTAGAAAAACACCTCGCCGTTTCAGGAATAAAATGAAGAAAATAGAGAATACAGAAGCCATAAAAGCCTTTTCGAATCAGAGTTCTATTTTCGATGCATTTTATTCCCCAAGCCCGATTGTACAATACAAGAGAATGCGAGTTCGTAGGCTGCTTTCAAAATATCTAAAAGAAGAAAGTAAGGTATTGGAGCTTAATTCCGGTACTGGTGAAGACGCCCTCTGGCTTGCCTCTCAAAAACATACTGTGCTTTCAACCGATCTAAGTGAAGGCATGTTGAATACTCAAAAAGAGAAGATTTTACATTCTGATTATTCTGGAAGGATAAGCACCAAAGCCCTAAGCTTCTTAGATTTACATACTCTCGAAGGTTCATTTGATGCAATATTCAGCAATTTCGGCGGGCTGAATTGCACTTCACATCTCGATAAAGTACTAAACGAGTGCGATAGACTTTTAAAACCCAATGGCCTTTTAGTGCTTACAATAATGCCTCCTAATTGCCTATGGGAATGGCTTTTTGCACTGAAATTCAATTTTAAACTTGCCTTTAGAAGAAAGAAAAAAGGTGGAACCTTGGCCCATTTGGAAGGAGAATACTTCCAAACCTATTACTATACGCCTACTTTTATTCAAGAAAAACTCCCTCTATTTCAAACAGAAGCCTTAGAAGCGCTTTGCCTAAGCGTTCCTCCTGAGTTCCTTAGAGATCGCTTTCTACCCTATCCAAGAATATTGAATACCCTCATTCAATTCGAGGAAAAAATTAAATCTCTCCCCATTCTCCGTTCCATTGGCGACTACTATATTCTTGTGCTAAGAAAGAAATAAACACTCTTCTTACGGATTACAGTAATCGCAATAGGTAGGGTCTTCTGATTCTTTCCCATGAGGGAAATGAGCTTCTTTAGAAAAACCACAATGCTGGCAACTGAATATATGGCTTAGAATAGAATTCGTAGGAGTTCCGCATAAGCCACATGGTAGCCCTTTCTTGGCATCGGTAATGCTAAATCCCGGGGTTTTACACTCAGGACAAAGAGATTGCATCCGTTTCACCAATTCCCTCGTGGCATTTTCAATCACCCTCATTCGGCTTGGATTGTACATCGCCCGCATATCTGTTTCAACATATGCTCTATTGTATTTTTCAAAAATGGATTCAAAACTCTTTTTCAAGTTGTTGTAATCTGTTATTCCTTTTACAATAGACGCTCTATCTTCTTTTTCCTTTCTCAAAATCAGTCCATGCGATGGAAATTGTACACTCTCTGCAAAATCAAAAAGCTCTTTTTCACTTCGAATTTCCAAGCCACTAAAATTGGTTTCTGTGCTCAATTCTCTGGCTACTATTTCTAAGTTGTTTTTCTTGTCAATCAAAATGAGCCACTCTTCATCTGAAGCGAGAAAATAAAGCGAAGGATGCGGTCCAAAAGAACCTTCTGAGGCTATTCCTAAATCGCACTGCATGGCCTCCATTGCCATTAAACATTTTTGTCGAACCGTGTCTAGAGGATTTTTTTGTCTTTCCACTTCGCCACTAAAGGTTCCCAGAAGGTCAGTGTCAAAATCGATTGGAACGAATGAGAAAAGCCCAAACTCTTTTTCCAAAATGGGCCCTATAACTCGCTCCTTTTGATGTTGAGTGGCAATAACCACCCTTCTTCCTTCGAATATATTTTCTAAGTTACTCATCCCATAAATCCTTTGAAATTAAGCTTAGCTTTTTGTTTATCCTTCGGTTTTGGTGGAAGGATAGCCAGAATCCATTCTTATCACAAAGCTACCTTCATACTAAACTGAAATACCTATTTGCATTCTGACTTTCTTCCTCATCCTGAGACAATGGATGAAAAAAGTGAGCCTAGTTAGGTTCAAATTTTACAGACTAAGACTCAATCCTTTCTTGAAAAAGCACTCTTTTCCATTC
>CALCFH010000413.1 GCA_937900215.1 uncultured Cryomorphaceae bacterium | reverse complement strand
AGATAAAACAGTGCGTCTTCAATTTCATCCAGGCTCACTTCCCCAGAAAACAAATTCTGGCTTTTTTCATAGGCGGCCTTTAATTCGTGAACAGAAAATTCAACCAGCGCCTCTTTTTTGTCATCCTCTTCTATTTCCAGATCTAATACACCCTGATAATACTTGTCATAGAGAAACTCTACAATAAAGCCCGCCAACTCATGCCGACGTGACAACTTATCCATCAGCACCTCTTTCGGATGCAGACAAAGCAGAGCCATATGGTTCTTAGAATACTCAAGATTTTTCCGCTTAATCCAGTTCTTTATCGACCAGAAATTAATGAGGGTTTTAAGCTTACTGACCGAAACATCTTCACAGCCTTGTCCCTCGGCCTTTTCATTCAGTTCTTTTAGATGATAAAGCCTTTCTTCTTCGTCTAATTCTGGAAGTAAAAAGCGTTCAATCTTGCTATAGGATTCTACAATCTTAATGGAACGATTCTTTTGTTGTCCTTTTTTAATGAAGGCGGTTAAATCTTTGGCATCGGCCAGAATATTCTCCTCGCGCAAAAGATTCACAATATTGATCACTTCCTCCCTTACTATCCCCAAATGATCGCTGATGTAATCTACCCGAGATTCAGCGGACTCCTCGGTTCCTTGCTTTCTGCTCTTGCTCGAAAAAAGTTTTTTAATAATCCGTACGCCTCCATTTTTCTGCCGCTCATCGAATTTTTCAGAGGCCAATATTTTATCAATGGCTTCTTGGGCATTTTTAGAAAGAATACTGTTGGCAAAAACTCTGGGCATATTTTGCCCGCGCTTTAGATAGCCCGCGTTTTCCAAAGCGGCTATGGCCGTGGTAACCCTTGTTTCAATCTCCGTTATGCTATCGTCCCAACCAGCTTTCCTTGCAATCTCCAATGCAGAGTTGGAGACCTTTGAACGAAATCGGGTAAGATTTTTTATTGCCTTCCAAATCTGCTGTACTTCTTTGATAGAAAGCTTGGTTTGATTGAGAAGGATGAAATGCTTGCTCAGATCTTCTTCGTCGAACAACACAAAACAATCGGCCACCAGATTTTCATCTCTGCCCGCTCGCCCTGCCTCTTGAACATAGTTTTCCAAGGAGTCAGAAATCTCGTAGTGTATCACCAGGCCCACATCCTTCTTGTCTACCCCCATTCCAAAGGCCGAGGTGGCCACCATGATTTGGGTTTCTCCATTCACAAAAGAATCTTGGTTTTCAGACTTCTCTTGTTTCTCCATCTTCCCATGATAGGGTCGGGCATTAAATCCATCTCCACTCAATCGCTTGGCTAACTCATAGGCTTTTCTGGTTCGAGAAACATAGAGGATGGTGGGGCAGTTCTTCTCTTCAATTAAATCGCGCGCCGATTGATATTTCTCCTCTTCCTCCCTTTTTTGAAACACCTTATAGCGAAGATTGGTCCTCGATGCTTGAGAGGTGAACAGTTCGAGATGAAGGGAGAGCTTTTCTTTGAAATAATCGCGAATGTCTTCTATCACTTGTTGTTTTGCGGTGGCGGTAAAACAAGAAACTGGAATGCCCTCTGACAGATTCTTCTTTTCTTGTATAGATCGAATGAAATCGCCGATGTACATATAGTCCACTCTAAAATCTTGTCCCCAAGAAGAAAAGCAATGGGCCTCATCTATTACAAAGCGAACGATCTTTCTCCCTAAAATCAATCGCTCAATGCTTCGAGACCGCAGCGATTCGGGGGAGATATAAAGAAGAGAAGCCGAACCTTCTTCTACTCTTTCAAATGATTTGGCTCTTTCAATTGGGTCCAATAATCCGTTAATCGTAACAGCCTCGGTGATGCCCAACTTCTCGAGATTGTCTACCTGGTCTTTCATTAACGATTGCAACGGAGAAATCACTACCGTTAAGCCCTTTACATTTTCCCCACTCATTAAAGCGGGTACCTGAAAGGTGATCGACTTTCCGCCTCCCGTGGGGAAAACGGCCAATAAAGATTGGCTGTTTATGGCCGCTTTTACGGCCTTTTCCTGCAAGGGCTCCTCTCCATAAGTGCGATACGAATCAAATCCAAAAAAACGCTTGAGTCCTAGATGGGCATCCAAAGCTTTATTGCAGTAATCACAACCACTCACACAGGGTTTGTTCCGCAAACGAAACATAATTTGCTCTACCTCTGGATAGTTTTTCAATACCCAAGGCGGGGTAATAGAGTGGATTTTCTTGTGACGAATAAAGGAATAAATGAGCGATAGGCAGTAGGCCAATTGAATGGGATGCTCCGCAAGAATTCTTGTCAAATCTATCTGCGCACAGATTTCATTTCGAAACTTCTGATGAATCAGTTCCTCTACCTTTCTAAACTCACATCGGTAATCAACAAAACGAAAAAAGGCATTAAACTCCTTTTGATCGTGCAGCAGCAAATAGAAAATCTTTTGGAGGGCCGGATGGGCTGCTTGAAAGGCGGCTATTTCGTCGTGAAGTAATTCCTTCGCTTTAATAGAATCGTTTAACGGATTGTTGGTCTCTTCCGTTTGCAGCTTATCGTCTTTTAATAAAGCATGATAGGGTTTAGTTGGAAAGAGAAGGGGGGAGAGAAACAGAGTATCTATACTATTCGCGGGCTTCAAACCCGCATAATTCAGCGCTTTTTGAATGTATTTTATATCGTGATTGAAAATATTGTGACCGCAGATAAAGTCCGTTCCCCTCAGAAACTCCGTAAAGGCCTCCACCGAATTTCTATGAAAAGAGCTTCCATCTCCTTTAATGCAACCTATATCGAGGATCTTCTTGCTTCGTTGCTCTATTTCGGTATCGATGAATGCGATTGAGTTCATGCTCCTTTTATACAGTTCTTATTCATCTGTAATGCTGCCTCTGTCTACCTTTTATGCAGGCTTGTCTTGCTCGGTTGCTTGAAGTCTGTTAGCTCATCTTCTTGATGGTTTTCTCCAAAAAAGAAGAATCGTTTGCTCTAGTACAAGTCTAAAAGCCTTCAAATCGCGCATTATCCAAATCCGAACCAAAATAATGCTTTTCCTACTCGATGTTTCTAAATCGTTTTATTTTTATTCGGTCTCAGATTAAAGGATAGTGGAGGGCTCTGCTATGCAAGGGCTACAATGCGTTTAGAATCCCCATGGAGCTAGGTGCAGGCTGGGCTTTTCTGGTAATTTATTCAATGGTGCTTTTGCCTTCCATATGGCGATGGGCTATACCCCTCACTAGTGTATTGCGCCCTTTCAGGGCTTAGTTTCTGGTTGCATCCTCCTTGTCTGAACTGTGATTTGTGGGATGAATGGGATGGCTATGATTGGTTTCTGTTTTTCTTTAAAACTTAAAATTCTTCTTCTAGACGATGGGCTACACCCATCGCTCGTGTAGGGCGCCCTTTCAG
>CALCFH010000412.1 GCA_937900215.1 uncultured Cryomorphaceae bacterium | reverse complement strand
TCGTGAAATCGTAAAGGAACCCCATCACTATAGTTGGTGGTCTTATAGAGCCAATGCAAGAAACAACAATAAAGGCTGGAGAATAGATTATGCCATGCTTACCAAGAACCTTGAAAAGCGCCTAAAATCAGCTACTATTCTTCCAGAGGCTAAGCATTCTGATCATTGCCCGATTGTAGTAGAACTGCATTGAGATATTCACAATTTGAGGGCTTATAAATAGTTTTCATTTGGCCAGATGGCCTAGAATAGCCCCTTACTTTTGATTCAAACAGTAAAGAGAATGAAAAGTATTTTTGCCTTCTTCCTAGCCACTTTTATGCTTACTTCTTGCGTGAGTAGTAAGGTGCACAATGCCTTGAAAAAGAACTACGATGAGCTGCTTCAGAACCGCGATGAGCTCAGTGGTAAGTATGGAGATGCGAGTAAAAAACTGACTCAATGCGAGGAGGATTTTTCCAATTGCCAAGAGCGCGCTAAAAAATTGCAATCCGATACGGCCCGATTGGGCTTTGAAGTTCGAAAAATGAAACGCAATTATTCCGATCTCAATCGCTCTTACGAATTCCTGCTGGAGAACAACAACGCCTTACTATCCAATAGCGCAAGAGAGAATAAGGCCATGTTGGAAAGGCTTCAAGAATTGGATTTTCGTTTACAAGACAAGCAAGATTCTCTTGATTCTGAGCGGGCTGCCCTTGTAGAATTGAACTCCCAGTTAGAGCAGCGATCCAAAAGAGTGCGCGAATTAGAAAAGGTTATTAGTAGGCAAGACAGCGTAGTACGCTTTATTAAAAATACTATGTCAAATGCCTTAAGAGCCTATGAAGGTAAGGGATTAACGGTTGAAAGCAGAAATGGCAAGGTGTATATTTCGCTGGAAAACAGTCTTTTATTTCCTTCTGCTAGTTGGACTGTAAACGACAAGGCTAAAGCTGCTTTGGGTGTATTGGCTCAAGCTCTGGCCGACAATCAAGACCTGCAAATTACCGTTGAGGGCCATACAGATAACGATGCTTTTAATGGCAAAACCATGATCAAAGACAATTGGGATCTGAGCGTAATGCGCTCTACTGCAGTGATCAAAGCACTTCTTGAGAACAAAGGAGTAGATCCAAAACGAATTGTAGCGGCTGGAAGAAGTGAATACCTACCACTGGTAGAAAACAACTCTGACGCCAACAAGGCTATAAATAGAAGAACGGAAGTTATTATTACTCCAGACTTGTCTGAGTTGAACAGACTAATGGAGCAGCTAGATTAACACCCTACTATTTTTTTAAATCATCAAGCCACAAGGCCTCTTGCACAAGGTTTTCGGGAATAAAGTTTAACTCTGTTCCCGTTTCGGTTGGATAGTATAGGCCTGCCACTCTGGATCGACTCCTTTTTTGCAGAAGGCCGCCACTGCTGTACAATTGTTGTCCGTCTAAGAAAACCCACTCGAATCCGCCTTTTTTAAGTGGATTTAGATAGCATATCCACCTTTTTCTTCCGTAAAACGGAAGGCTCCAGCGCAGGTCACAGCGCATGCCCGGTTGAGAGAGCAATTCATTGTGGATGTAAAAAGCCGCTTCTTGATCTGCAATTGGCAGGTTTAAGATGTAGTCTTCAACAGAATGAGGGCGATGGGAAAGCACAGATGTTTTTTTCCTAGAACCCACTTGAAGTAATTACAGATCGAATGTAAAGTCTTTCGACTTTGGAATGGAATCGAAATGGGGGAAAAAAGATTCGGGGGGTGCGCTTAGCTTCCTTTGACGAAGATCCATCCAAGCGCCAAGTATGGAAAGCTCTGCACAAAACTCATCTTCGCCACGAATAAAAGTGTGCTTGAAGGCAAATCTACTAAAGTCTTTTCTCAAACCGGAGAGTTCTAAATGCACAAAAATAGATTCGCCAAAATGCATTTCTTTTCTGAAGCTGCACTCTTCCTTAAATAGAATAGGACCGATTCCTAATTTCTGCATTTGTCCGATGCCCAATCCAATAGAATCTAACGCAATCAGCCTTAGCTGTGCACAGAAATCATAATAGACAGAATGTCTTACATGACCAACGGGGTCAAGGTCAGACCAGCGAATACTCAATTTTTGCTTGCTTATTAAATCCATCAGTCTATTCGCATTGCAGTTAACAGCACATTCTTTCCATTCAACAATTGCATTCCACCTTTAATGGGCTGTATATGTGTTGCTTCACCCAAGGCTTTGAAAAAGTTGATTTCCAATTCCATCTTGCCATCGCAGAACATTTCTGTAGCCGCAATAGGACCCAATCGAAGGGCACCGGAATTACTATCCAATAAAGTTAACTCGCCTCGAAATCCATTGCAGCCGCTGTTTCCAATGATTAAACCATTGTTTCTGGCTTGAAACTCTATGAGCATAGAAGTAGTTCTTGGAATGGGTTCGCCATACAGTTCTATCAATCCATACGAATCATTTAGAATGCTCGCTAGATTTTTTACTTCCTGAGAACTGATTATTCGAATGAGTGAATAGTGCAGAGAAGATGCGTCGGCAGCTGGGTTTTTAACTGGACTTGCTTCTACCTCAATTTCATAGGAATAGCCAATTTCAGGGTTAAAACCCTCAATTTTGCCATAGAAATTCTGCCAGTTATTTTCGCCTTTTAGTTGGTACACCAGACACTTTTGATGTGTAATGCCAACACAATCAATCTGTTGATCTGAGATAATCCAGAGTAGAGTTTCTTTTTTTTGGATAGGGGTGGAACTCGTTTTATTTTTAACACCGCAAGAGGCCAGTAGCAGCAGTGCAGCAAGGAAAGATAGCAGTTTCATGCGTAGGGCCTTTATTGGTTGAGTTCGAATAGTTGGGCCGGTTTATGGAGAACTCCTTTTTGTTTTTCATCCAATGGAACCACAATGCTCTCTTTTAAAACCTTCTTTCTAAAATTTCTCTTATCGAGCTTCCTGTCGAGAATACTTTCATAGAGCGTCTGAAGCTGACTAAGAGTGAACTTATCTGGCAAGAGCTCAAATCCAACTTTATTGCTGTCAAAATCATTGCGCAACACTTCAATGGCCTCGTCTACAATTTCATTGTGGTCAAAGCCAAGCAATGGAATTTCATGAATATCTCTCCAAAACACTTTCTCCGCAAAAGAACTCGCTTCGGGCTGGAGCTCATCCATACGAATGAAAGCATAATACCCAACGGTAATCACACGGGCTTGAGGCTGCTGTCTATACGATTGCAACCAGTCTAAGTCCTTGAAGTCATTAACCCTGTTCGGATTGCCAAAGGCTTTGAATTGCTTTAGATATATACCCTCTAAATTGGTGAGTTCTTTTAAGACCCGTGAAGCGGCATCGTCTAACGATTCTTCTTCCCATACGAGATCTCCCGGAAGTGCATATTGAACTGCCACTGGGATATTCCCGGCCGATCTTTCAATGAGCAACACATTCAAGCGCTCATTGTCGAAGCCAAATATCACGCAGTCAACAGAAACATGAGGATTAACTGTATGATTCATTGTAAATTTCTTGATTTGATTTTGCCTTGGTTGGAATACAAATATATAGTTTCGCAAGGCAGAAAATAACTTTTGTTGCAATTAGTGTAAATTTTACACTAAGTTTGAATAGATTTGTATTATGAAGAAAATTGGGGTCTTAACCTCAGGCGGAGATGCGCCAGGAATGAACGCAGCGATACGAGCTGTAGTTCGGACAGCGGTGTATTACGAGAGAGAAGTTGTGGGCGTGATTCGCGGATTTCAAGGTTTAATCGACAATGAGTTTGAACCATTGGATTCTCGGTCCGTAAAAAATATATTGAATCTAGGTGGTACTTTTTTAAAGTCGGCTCGTTCCGATGCTTTTCGAACCAAAGAGGGCAGAGAATTGGCCTACCAGAATTGCAAAGCAGCAGGGCTAGACGGGTTGGTAGTCATTGGAGGAAATGGCAGTTTTACGGGAGCACATCTTTTCACTAAAGAATTTGGAGTGCCTGTAATTGGCATTCCTGGAACGATTGACAACGATCTATATGGCACTGATTTTACCTTGGGGTATGATTCAGCTACGAACGTAGTTACGGAGTGCGTAGATAAAATTCGCGATACTGCGAGCTCTCACAACCGCCTCTTTTTTGTGGAGGTAATGGGCAGAGATACAGGCTTTATAGCCTTGAGAACAGCGGTAGCTACGGGAGCGTTGGATGTTATTCTCCCAGAGGGCAATAGAACCATGGAAGAGCTGTTATCTGAGATTGCCCGCGGTTTTGCAAATAGAAAGACAAGCAATATTGTGTTGGTTGCCGAAGGCAATCGCCTAGGAAATACATTTGAAATAGCAGAAAGGGTTAAGGCGCATTACCCCTTTATAGACACCAAAGTAACCATCTTGGGTCATCTTCAGCGAGGCGGATCTCCAAGTTGTTATGACCGAGTTTTGGCAAGTAAGCTAGGTGTAGCAGCTGTAGAAGCACTTTTCGATGGCAAATCAGATATGATGTGTGGAGTGGTGAACAATGAGGTTACCTTCACATTTCTTCAAAAGTCCATCCAAAATCAAGTGCCTCTTAATATGGATTTACTGAGAATCTCAAAAATATTATCAATCTAAGAACAACAGGAAAATGAAAAAGAAAATTGCAATAAACGGATTTGGCCGAATTGGTAGGCTAACTTTTCGCAACCTTATGCAAAACGATGCTGTAGAGGTAGTGGCGATTAATGACCTCACTGACCCCAAAACGCTTGCGCATTTGCTGAAATACGATACAGCGCATGGCAGATACAAAGGCGATGTTAAGGTGGATGGCAATACGCTAATTGTAGATGGCCATGCAATTCTTATTACAGCCATTAAAGACCCCGCCGCGCTTCCTTGGAAAGAACATGCCATTGATGTGGTACTTGAGTGCACCGGAATTTTTAGAGATGTAGCGGGTATGTCTAAACATATAGAAGCCGGCGCAAAGCGTGTTTTACTTTCTGCTCCGGCGAAAAAAGGAATTAAAACAGTGGTTCTAGGAGTAAACGATCATGAACTTACGTCTGAAGATGTTCTTGTTTCAAATGCTTCTTGTACTACCAACTGCTTAGCTCCAATGGCTAAAGTGATTCAAGATAATTTCGGAATTGTTAAAGGTTTTATGACCACGGTTCATGCTTTTACTTCCGATCAGCGCATTCAAGATGCACCACATGACGACCTACGTCGTGCTAGAGCGGCTTCTCAAAGTATCATTCCTACTAGTACTGGTGCAGCAACTGCAGTTGGATTGGTTTTGCCTGAGCTGGATGGGAAATTAGATGGTATGGCTATGAGAGTGCCAACCATTACCGGTTCTGTTACTGACCTTACCGTTATTCTTGAAAGAGAGGTAACTGTAGAAGAGGTGAATGCCGCTATGAAAGC
>CALCFH010000411.1 GCA_937900215.1 uncultured Cryomorphaceae bacterium | reverse complement strand
GAATGCTCATTATGGGAATTCTTTTTCTGCTTTCTATTATTACCATCTATCTTTTCGTAGAGCGATTCAGGCTTATAAAAAGAGCCTCTAAGCTGGATGAGAATTTCATGAATCGCATAAAAGACAACATCTTAGACGGCAAATTAGATTCTGCACGAAACCTCTGCCAATCCAATGAAAGTCCAGTGGCTCGTATGATTGAAAAGGGCATTGGCAGAATCGGAAAGCCCTTAAAAGACATTGCGGCTGCCATTGAAAATACGGGCAAGTTAGAAGTCTACCGAATGGAGCAAAACTTGGCGTCACTGGCCACTATTTCGGGTGCCGCACCTATGATTGGTTTCTTAGGTACTGTAATAGGAATGATTCTAGCCTTTCATGAAATGGCCGCTGCAGGCGGACAAATTGATGTGGAAATGTTGGCGGAAGGCATCTACACAGCTATGAGCACAACGGTTGCCGGTCTCGTAGTTGGAATTATGGCCTATGTTGGATACAATTATCTCGTTTCCAAAGTAGATAAGGTCGTCTATACTATGGAAGCCAATGCCACAGAGTTTATGGATCTCTTGAACGATCCGAACTAATGGAGCTCAGAGGAAGAAATAAGGTAAAGGCCGAATTCAGCATGGCGAGCATGACAGACATTGTCTTTCTATTGCTCATTTTTTTCATGCTCACCTCTACCCTAGTGACCACCAGTGCACTCGATCTAGTCTTGCCCAAAAGCAAGGCGCAAACCGTTAAAAAACAAGATGTAACGGTAAGCATTTCTCCAAATTTAGAATTCAAGGTTCAGGATGTGGTCGTAGAGGAAGCGGATTTAGAAAGAAGCCTCTTGCGCGCTGTGGGTGGAATAGAAGATGCCGTAATTGTTTTACGCTCAGACGAATCTGTCCCAACTGGCGTTACAGTTAAGGTAATGGACATTGCCTACAGAAATCGATTAAAAATGGTGCTCGCTACCGACCCGAGATAATGAATACGGAAAAAGAAAAAAAAGACAGAAGAACGGCTGCCATAACAACAGTGGCAGCGCACGCAGCATTACTCGCTCTTTTCTTTCTTTTCGGACTCACCTATCTAGACCCCAAGCCCGAAGAAGGAATCCCAATCAATTTTGGCTATGACTTAGCTTCATCCGGTAGTGAATACGTAGAAGGACCCCAAGATGAGGTAGTTCAAGAGGCCTCCGTTCAAACAGAAAGCAGCAATTCAGAGCCGAGTCAAGAAGAGATTGCCACTCAATCTACTGTTGAAACGGTTAGCCTTCCACAAAACACCTCCCAAAACGCCAATCCAAATCCTACCGACAAACCCAAGGAAGAGCGCCAAGTAGACTCTCGCCTAAATCAACTCATGCAGCAAAATGCAGGAGGTGGAAGTGGTGAAGGGGATCAGAGCAACGGAACGGGAGACCAAGGCGATCCAAATGGCGATGTAAATGCAGCACATGGACAAGGAGGAGGAAACGGTGGAGACGGCAACTACCGATTGGGAAACCGTGTTGCTATTGAAAAGCCCAAACCACAGTACAATTGCGATGAAGAGGGTAGAATTGTAGTGCTTATTCGCGTTAATAGAAGTGGAAAAGTGGTTTTCGCTGAGGCGGGAAGAAATATACCCGGTGGGCCCACCTCAAATAGCCTGGCCAGTTGCCTGCTAGACAAAGCCAAAGCTGCCGCCATGAAAACCACTTGGCAGGCCGATCCCGGTGCCGAAGAGGAACAGATTGGATACATCGTTTACAATTTCAAGAAGATTTGAACTACAGCCAAACGCTGGAATGGCTCTT
>CALCFH010000410.1 GCA_937900215.1 uncultured Cryomorphaceae bacterium | reverse complement strand
CCCCAAGCACCTATCCACTCTCCTGTTGCTAATTTTGGTAGATATTTCTTTTTCTGTTCTTCACTTCCATGGCCAAGAATATGCCCTGTACACAAGGAATTGTGCGCTGCCATTGAGAGGGCTACGCTTGGATCTACTCTCGCCAATTCTACAATAGCCGTTACATATTCAAGGTAAGATAAACCAGAGCCACCGTACTCCTCTGGCACTAAAACTCCTAGTAAACCTAGTGAGCCTAAACCCTTCATAGCTTCAATAGGAAAAGTTTGTGCCTCATCCCATTCCATTATATGCGGACGAATGTTTTGCTCACAATAATCTCTTACTGTTTCAGCAATCATTTTTTGAGTTTCGGAAGTCTGAAAGTTCATTCTGGGGGAAATTTAGTATATGAAACCATTTTTAAGGCATTTGGTTTAAAGCCTGAAATCTAAATATGGCGCAAGTTTAGCCAAATTCTCCTCACTCATCAAATTCATATTATCTAAGTCTGACAAATTTTTTAATGGCCGCACTGAATCTCTAAAGTCGAGGATGGTTCTTGCTTGTTTAAAATTTAAGTATGGATGTGCAGATAATTCATCTAATGAACACCTGTTAAGCGGTATAGATTTTATAGGTGTAGAATTAAAATCCCATTGACCCCAAAAAGGATCGAGCAAAGTCAATTCCATTCCATATACCTCAGCCAATTGCTCAGTTGAATGAAATCCACCCAATTTTTTTCGATATTCTATTGTTCGTTCGCACAACTTGCTATTCCACTTAGTAATTGTTTTCAATTTTTCTGCATCAATAGAATTGATTTCAATTTTACCATCAAAAGCTAAGGTAGAAGAGTCTTTCTTCTCAATTACATACGGAGTAATTCGCTGGATAAAGGCTTTGTCTAAAACGTAAATGTTATTCAATTCTTGCACTCCAATTTTCCCTTGAAATTTTAAAAGGTAGTTTTCTACTGATTTAGACTGATTTTCCGTTAGACCCAACCTTTGCCAACTTTTAGCACTCATGGTGTCTGGTGAAAAATAGAATGGGTCAGGGGCTTTATCACCTTCAACCATAGAATTAGAATTCTTCTGTTTCTGAGAAATGATCATGTACGGCACGGCTCTTTTCCACCAATTGGAATCGAGTCCATAAATATTTAGAACATCTTCAGGTGTATAGAAATAGGCTCCATTTCTTGAGAATCTTTGCCAGCGCTGTGCCACAAAAGGAGAAAGACCTAGTTTGGTTAAGCCAAGGCTATCTACTTTATTTGGATCGAAAAAAAACAGCTGTTCAACACTAATGGAGTCATTGTAAGCATCTATACTATCTAGTTTATGCAATGCTATTTTACGTATTTCATCTGGCACGGCTTGCAAGGCCGAAGGCCCTGGCTCCCGAATCCAGATATAGGCAAGGCTAGCAAACAGAATCAACAAGAGTATTATTAGGCCCTGTTGTTCTTGCTTATTATATCGAAGCCCATCTAAAAGCCTTCGCCAAGCCATTCTTTTCTTTGTTTACTTAGCGTTCTAGCTCGTCGTTCTCTGAATATGAATCGGGTTCCTCTCTCAAAGGAGCTTTCAATACTTTCCTGAAAAAATAAGCGGTTACAAAGATGACCGTTCCTTGAACCAAAACCATTGTTATGAGGGCGGATGTTGTCATGCTTTCATTCTTCGTCTCTTAGAAGCTATGGCCACCATGGCCACTAATCCCAAGAAGGTTAATATTAGTAAAAATCTAGATAGATCAATAAAGAACATATTGGTGTAGACACCGTCTTCAATCCAAATAATTCCTGTATTCAAGTGAAACATTTGATTGATTATCGAATCATTTGCCCAAAGCCAGCCATCGCCGGCCATAAGACTATTAAAGGCAGTTGACCAATCAGCTAATTCTCCATTTAGAGGTTTTATTAAGGAGGAAATAAAAATGATTAAAATAAATAAGGGGGTTACATATTTTATAATAGGACGGTAGATTTTAGGCACTGTCATATCAGCTCCTCTAGTAATTTCTTTCCATCCCCTATCCATTCCGAATACCCAGCCGAACAGAATTACTTCTGCTAAAGCAAATACCACTAAAGATACCGTTCCTGTCCAATAATCGAATTCATCAAACACCCCTTTACCGAAAAAGAAGATGGTAGGTAATGCCAAGACGAAAATGATCAAGCCCAGAATAAAAGCCGATTTCTTTCTACTCCAATTAAACTCATGCTCTACAAATCCCATCCAAGGCGTGCCCATAGCTAGAGAAGACGTAATACCCGCAAAGAAGAGTAATCCGAACCATGCTACCCCGCCCAAAACACCAATAACACTTCCGTATTGATCGAATAAGAAAGGCATTGTTTTAAAGGCCATCATGAATCCGGCATTCTCTTTCACCCAATCTAAACCTAAGTATCCTACGGCAATAGGAATAACTACAGAGGCACCTAATACGATTTCAACAAAACCATTCATCCAACCTGCCGACATAGCATTTAAGGCAATATCATCCTTTGGCTTTACGTAAGACGCATAACAATGAATAGTTCCCATTCCTACACTCAGCGTGAAGAAAATTTGACCCGCAGCGGCCAACCAGACCTTTGGATTTGCAAGTGAATCAAATTGTGGCTCCCAAAGGAAGTTCAATCCAACCAATGAATTGCAATCTATACATCTACCTGTATCCCCTAATGAAATAGCAATAATTGCCAAAAAAGCACCAAATCCAATGAGAAGTGGCATTGCAATTTTTGCCACTTTCTCAATTCCACCTGAAAGACCCTTGGATAGGATGTAAATATTTAATGCCAGTGTGAATACAAAAGCTATAAAAGCCCAAACAGGTGTATTAATGTTACTCGCCAAGTCGACATATTGATCGAATGTTGATCCAACTTGATCTACTGGCATGCCTATGAAATCGCCTTTAAGCGACTTAATCGTATAGGTTAAAGTCCAGCTCTCTATATATGTATAGTAAGCCATTACCCCGAGATTGGTGAAAATTCCGAATACACCGAAATACTTCCACATTCTCTTCTTGGTCATATTGTCTAAAATGAAAGGGGTGGAATGGTCTCCATATTTCCCGCCATATCTTCCCATAGCCCATTCTACCCATAACAATGGAATACCCATCAGTAGAAAACTAATAAGGTAGGGGATGATAAACGTACCACCTCCATTTTGAACCG
>CALCFH010000409.1 GCA_937900215.1 uncultured Cryomorphaceae bacterium | reverse complement strand
TAGAGCGCTTGCATGGCATGCAAGAGGTCATCGGTTCGACTCCGATATTCTCCACTGTAAAAGGTTCAAGCTTCGGTTTGAACCTTTTTTTTGCTCTCTGTTATAGATTTCCTTGTACCAAATACCAGTCTACCCAACTGTCCATCTGTTTTACTGAATTCGGACGAAGCAAGATTTCTCTTTTGTTGTTGAGTAAGTACATGGTTGGAGTTCCGAAGACATAATAACTTGTGGCCATTTCGCTCTCCCACTTCTTGAAATCGCAGGTGGAGAAGAAAGGAAAGCTGGATGCGAATTTCTTGTATTCGACAGGCTCTTCATCTAGGGAAACAAAGACCACTTCTACGCCTTGTGTTTTCCAATTCGGATAGAGCTTGGCAATTTCAGGCAGCTCTTCGTTGCACTTCGGGCACCAGCTTGCACCAAAAACAACCAAGGTGTATTGGCTTTGAACCTCGCTTAATTTCTTAAATGCTTTCGTATTGGCAGGAACAATGTTCACTCCACTGAAAAAGAGGTCTGGGGCAATATTTCCCTTTTTCATAGCCCTATAGGTTTCAAGCTGATTGGCCAGATCATTGTCTATGGTGCAACTCACTTCATTTAAAACTTTTAGCGCTAGGTATTCAGAAGCCTGAAACAGGCTGTGGCGCTCTAACAGATCAAAGAGATAATCGGTTACCTCATTGAGTTTCTTTTCATCGCGGATAAGAAAATCCATCATGGCATCTATAGACACATGCATTTCTGCGAAGACCGAATCCAATGGGAGTCCGCTGTTTTCCAACAGCCAAAAATGACTTTCAATGGCATCTTTGAACAGTCCACTTTTGTATAAGCGTTGATCGGCATAATCCAATTTGCGGAAGGCCTCAATGGTTGCTGGAATTTCCTCTGCTCTGTATTGGGCAATGGTAGAAACAGAGCTCACCAAAGTGCGGGTGGGAAGAAACCAGCGCACATAACTTTCTTTTGGAAGGCTGTTTATAAAAAGGGCGTCTTCTTCTTGAATGCGTTTTCTTTCTTGTTGAATAGCCTTGCTAGGCACGGTTTGCACAGAAAAAAGCGAATCTCCGCTGTAGATCTTTTCTAAGAAGGCCCAAGCGCTCAAGGCCTGTTCTCTTTTTGGATGTTCTTCTGCGTATTTTTCAAAAGCAAGGTTTTCAGCGCCTTTCTTTATCTTAATGGTTTCAGTATAGCTCAATGCTTCGCCCACTATTTCAATGTCTTCCCCACTTAAAATTACAAACAAGGGTTTGTCGTCGGCTGAAATAAGATAGGCTACGCCCTTATCCGAAAGGGAATAATTGAGTTGGAAGTTACCCTTGCCGTCTAAAGAAGATTTTGAAATCGGATAGGTTTTCAGTCCGTTGAAACCTTCTAGTCGAATGCTCTGATTGGCCAGTAAAGAAAGCTGACCGCTGATGGTTTGAGCAAAAAGGCCGGCGCTGCAGAGAATGCTTATGGAAAGAGCGAGTAGGTTGTTTTTCATTTCGGGTTCTGTAAAGAGTAGAATATCAGATAAGTAAAGCTATATGAGCCTGCGAATGCAGCTGTTGAATGCTTTTATACTTTCTGTATTTCTAGATAAACTATAATTATGCTATTTAGATGCATAAAAGTACGGTCTTTCTCTAGGACATAGAGTCTATGAAATTGGCAATGCAATGGGTTGGATGTGTTTTTCTGGCTAACTATACTTTGCATTCACCTACCAGAATCAAGAAGGATAGGATAAAGCTAGCTTAAATGCGTATTGTCATGCCTTTGCCGTTCTTTTGGAGTGACTAAATGCGATGAAATCTGTCTTTTTACCTCCATTATTTTCGGTCGATCTAGCATACTAGATGGG
>CALCFH010000408.1 GCA_937900215.1 uncultured Cryomorphaceae bacterium | reverse complement strand
CCTTGCCAATGAATTAAATTTTAGCAAAAGTCAGCTCCTTGCCCTTAGCAATTCCTATCTCAAGGGTGAACTAGATAGTGTATCTTTTCACACCTATCTGATAGATGAAGAAAATGCTCTACAAGAATTAAGGAATAGAATTCGTTTAAGACATCTAGAAACGGAGGAAGGCTTAGAAAAATGGACCAGATTAAAACCAATCTTAGACAGTACTCGTCGGTTTACAACCGATCTATGAGGCTAAACATTGTCTTTATTTTTTGCTTGGTATTCTGCCGTTTCGCTCAAGCACAAACGGCAAATGAAGCACTTGGAGATGCCTATTTTCAGCAAGAAGAATTCTCCAAAGCACTTTCCACCTATGAAGAAGTTTTCACCATCCGACCTGAAAAAGGCCTGTTTGAAAAAATAATTCAGTGCTATGAGTTTCTGAATGACTATCGTTCCGCTGAGAAATTCACTAAAAAATTCTTGAAAAAGAATCCACGACCGATTGACTTTTACCTAATTGAATTAGGTAGAATTCAGTTGGCCCAAGGAAATTTTAAAGAAGCCAATGAAAGCTTTGGTTTTGTATTAGAACAAATTGATAATCAGACAAATACGGTATATCAAAGTGCTCGTTTCTTTGAAGAAGCACGCTTGCTAGACAAGGCTTTAGAGGCGTATGAAATAGCCGAAAAGAAGAGTGCTCAATATAATTTTCATTACCAAAAAGCACAGATTTATGGCGAGTTAGGCCAAGTGAATAAAGTGATTGATGAATATCTGCTTCTAATTCCAAGCAGTCCAGCCTATTTACAAACGGTTCAGTTTTTCTTAGCCCAATCTTTGAGTTCTGATGAAAACGATCCGCTGAATATTGAAGTGAAACAAAAAATTGTTGAGCAGATACAAGTAAGCGACAATCCAGTTTTTAGCGAGCTTCTGGTTTGGGTCTTTGTGCAAGAGCAAAACTTCAATGGTGCACTCAGACAATTAAAGGCTCTCGATAAGCGGATGGGTAAAAATCAATACGATGTGTATCAATTTGCCGATGTATGTCTTAGAAATCAAGAATTTGCAACAGCCGTTAAATCCTATGATTATATCACTCTAGAAGTAGGGCCCAAATCTGAATTCTACCTTCTAGCCACACTTAAAAAGTTAGAAGCGCAACGACTGGCGTTTTATGCTAATATCAAGAGAGATACATTAGAATTAGAGAATCTCTTACTCCAATATTCATCCGTTCTAAATTCATTGTCGGTAGATCTAACTACGGCGAGCAGTCATCGAGAATGGGCTAGACTCTTAGCTTTTGAAAAAAGGGAACCCAAGATTGCCCTAGATAAGATTGATGCGCTGATACAATTACCTGATCCTACACGGGCTGAGCTTGATTTAAACCTCCTAGCCTACGCAGATGTATTGGCCTTTTCTGGAGCTTATTACGAAGCCATTCTCTATTATGCTAGAGTTGAAAAAGCACGTCCAGGAACAGAATTAGCCGATGAAGCCAAGTTCAGTCGGGCTAGAGTAGCATTTTATCAAAGTGAATTTGAATGGGCGACCAATTTATTTGATGCTTTAAAACACAGCGTTTCTAAGGTCATTGCCAACGATGCAATGGCATACAGTTTAATTCTGAGAGACAATGTGGGTCTCGATACAAATACTGACGCGCTGGTGTTTTATGCCAGAGCAGAAAAATTGTACGTAAGACGGCTTTATACTGAAGCCTTGAAGGTTTTGGATACCCTCCAAATAGGCTTTTTTGATCACAGCTTACAAGACGAAGCCTTATGGATGAAAGCGAACATTTTTTTGGAACAGAAAGAATTTGAAAAAGCAGTCATCGAACTCAAACTTTTATTAGACAAGCACGGAGAGGATATATTGGCAGATGAAGCACTGTATAACCTAGGAGTTATATATCAAGATCATCTCTATGACAAGACTTTAGCGATGGAGTATTTCGGCCAACTTTTGGCAAAACATCCAGATAGCTTTTATACGGATGCTGCTCGAAGAAGAATTAGAATGCTCCGGGGAGAAATAATACCTTGAGCCAACTTATTTTTGAGAAAACCTTATCCGAATGATTATTTATAATGTAACCGTGAATGTGGAGGATTCTATTCTAGAAGAATGGAAGGCTTGGATGATAAACGCTCATATAAAAGATGTTCTGGAAACAGGATTGTTCTCTGGCTATACTTTTTCACAGGTAATGGTAGATGAAGAAGTGGGTACCACCTACTCCATTCAATACTTTACGCCTGATATGGAATCATTTCAGTTGTACGAGCAGTTGTATGCCCCAAAACTCCGTCAAGAAACAGCAAAAAAATACGGTCAAAAAATTGTAGCTTTTCGCACACTATTGAAGATCATTGACTCTAAATAAAACGCCATGCGCAAAATCAGTACCCTCTTAGCCTTTCTATT
Source organism: uncultured Cryomorphaceae bacterium (assembly GCA_937900215.1). Lineage (GTDB taxonomy): Bacteria > Bacteroidota > Bacteroidia > Flavobacteriales > Schleiferiaceae > RFXV01. Next base: position 1,900 of record CALCFH010000408.1, on the reverse strand, counting down.
TTTCACTTGTTTGTTTGCTCAGACAAACCAAGTCATGACTCCTGAAAAACTCTGGGAGCTAGGTCGTGTTGGATTGGAAGACATTCATCCGAGTGGAAAGAAAAGTATTTATGGCGTTTCTCGTTACAATTTGAACGAGAACTCCAGTATGCGCGAGCTGTTCGAGGTAGACATTGCCACGGGCGAAAGCAAGGCTCTTACTCAGTTGAATGGAAAGGTATATTCAGCTACCTATCTAGTTGGCGGAGAAAAAATTGGATTTGTCTACAAAGGACAATACCATATTATGGATGCCAACGGGCAGAACATTAAACAGCTCACTGAAATTCCCGATGGAATTCAGAATGTAAAAGTCTATGAAAGAAGCGGAGAAATTTTTCTTCTATTCTCTAAAGAATTCAAAACTCAAAAAAGCACTGCAGATCTATATCCAAACCTACCAAAAGCAGAGGCTATGGTAACCGATGATCTAATGTACAGACATTGGGACAGCTGGAGTGACGATAAAAACCAACATGTTTGCTTTACCCGCTTGCGTTTAGAAGGAGGGAAAAGTCTTGTTTTTGATTATACAGACATAATGAAGGATGAAACCTTCGACAGCCCAATGTTGCCTTTTGGCGGTGCCGAAGATTTTGAGTTAAGTCCTGATGCTAAGAATATTGCCTATGTGTCTAAGAAAAAAATGGGTAAAGACTATGCTGTAAGTACAAATTCAGATATCTACCTGTACAATATTGAAAATAAAACCACATCCAACCTAACCAAGGGAATGATGGGCTATGATAAAAATCCGAGTTGGTCGCCAGAGGGTTCCTTTTTTAGTTGGACCAGCATGCCAAAAGATGGCTATGAAAGTGATGTAAACGAACTGTGGTTAATGGATGTAAAGACGGGTCAGAAATTCAAACTTGTTGAGAAAGACTATATTTCTTCTTATGTATGGGCTGAGGAAGATCGGATTTTATACAACCATCCAAAGGATGGAACAGAACAACTCAATGAGGTAGAATTCACTTTCAAAAAGAATGGAATTAAGCGAATTTCTCAAGGTGAACTCCTTACAGATCAACACAATTACAATCATTTTCTTTATGCGAATGGTACAATTGTAATTGAAAGACAAGACATGAATCAGGCCACTGAGCTGTTTGCCTTGAATAAAAAAAATAAGCTTTCACAAATCACGAAAGTCAACGACAACATTTACTCTTCCCTTCTAAAAAGTAAGGTAGAAAAAAGAATGGTTACTACTACGGATGGCAAGCAAATGCTTACTTGGGTTATCTATCCACCTGATTTTGATCCATCTAAAAAATACCCCACCCTACTCTATTGTCAAGGTGGACCACAAAGTCAAGTATCTCAATTTTATAGCTTCCGTTGGAATTTCCAACTAATGGCGGCCAATGGTTATATAGTAGTTGCACCCAATCGCAGAGGACTTCCTGGTTTTGGCGTGGATTGGAACGAAGATATTTCTCAAGACTGGGGTGGACAGGCCATGAAAGATTATCTGTCAGCTATAGATGATATTAGCAAAGAATCCTATGTAGATACTGAGAATTTGGGTGCCGTAGGCGCTAGTTATGGTGGATACAGCGTCTATATGCTGGCCGGTATTCATGAAAAAAGATTCAAGGCACTGATTTCTCATTGCGGCCTCTTTAATTTAGAAAGTTGGTACGGCAGTACGGAAGAAATGTTCTTCGCCAATTGGGATATTGGAGGACCGTATTGGGATCCTGCATTTAAGACTTCTTACACCCAATTTAATCCAAAGAATTTTGTGCAGAATTGGGATGCACCCATATTGGTGATTCATGGCGGACTAGACTTTCGAGTTCCTATCAATCAAGGTATGGAAGCTTTTCAAGCGGCACAACTTCGCAATGTCCCT